>CAMFRR010000102.1 GCA_945982095.1 uncultured Bacteroidales bacterium | reverse complement strand
CTTCTGGACCGCTACGGGATATGAGACGGTTTCGGGATTTAAGGCGGCTGCGGGTTATGAGATGGACACTGTGACGAGCGCCTAGAGAATAGTGTCTAGAGAAGAGCGTTTAGAGATATAATGCGCGGAACGCGTCAGGAATATATTCCAATTTGTAGGATGTTCCCTCGGCATTGAAGACTACGGTTATGACATCGAAATATATTTCATCATAATGCAGGGCCTTTTCCTTGAAACTGCGAGATGAGAGATACATTTTGGCTGCCTGGATCAAATGCTTCTGTTTAAGCAGATTCACGGCTTCCCATGCTTCGCCCTCGAGGGGTTCTTTGCGGGTCTTGACCTCCACTATACGCAGACAGACGCTCGGGCGCAAGGGCACTGGCAGCAAGCTGTTGTTTTGCTCACTGGACATAGCAACTATATCCAGTTCGCCCTTGCGGCCTGCATGCCAGTTGCGTTCCAATATGACCATGCCTAAGGACTCCAGGTATGCAGCAGCTATTCTCTCCCCTTCATCTCCCAAATTCTTTTTCAGAATATCCCTGCTTTTGTCCATATAGAAAATTCAAATTCTTGTGTATCTTTCAAATCTGTAGTCCAGGCCTTCCTTTTCATCGTGCTGGAGTTCAGAGGCCTCAGCAAGGGTCCAAGTGGAGTCGGAGATCTCCGGAAAAAAGGCACCGGCATCGGGTGCTGTGGTATATACCCTTGTGATATAGAGAGTTGAGGCCAGTGGAATGGCCTGACTGTAAATCTGCCCACCGCCTATGACAAAAAGCTCGGAATCGGCAGCTGAGGCCATGGAAATAGCCTCTTCGAGATTGTGGGCCACAAGCACGCCATCAGGAAAAGCGTGCTCCGCTGAATGCGTGACGACTATGTTCATGCGTCCTGGTAGTGGACGTCCTATGCTTTCATAAGTTCTGCGGCCCATTATCACCGGATGGCCCATAGTGGTAGCCTTGAAGAACTTGAGGTCAGCGGAAAGGTGCCACAGGAGGTCATTGTCCCTTCCTATGGCACCATCCAGCGCAACGGATGCTATGAGATTGAGGCCCATTATTTCAGACCTCCCTGCTCTTTGAAGAATTTGTATGTATTCACTTTAATCTCACCTACGGCAAGCTCGTCAGCAACGATTACACCGTTAGGATGGTTCTGGAGAGCAGACAGAGTGCATACGTGGCTCATGTGACCCTCGACAGCGTCGGCAACGGCACGTGCCTTCTTATGTCCGAATGAAAGAATCATAACCTCTTTTGAGTCCATTACTGTTGCAACGCCTACTGTGAGGGCTTTGGTAGGAACTTTGCTTAGGTCATTGTCGAAGAAACGTGAGTTTACGAGTATGGTGTCGTAAGTCAGGCCCTGGATGTGGGTACGGCTCTGGAGAGAAGTATATGGCTCATTGAAGGCAATGTGACCGTCCTCGCCTACACCACCCATGAAGAGGTCGATTCCGCCTGCAGCCTTGATGCGCTCTTCGTAGCCTGCACACTCTTTCTCAAGGTCTTCAGCGAGACCGTTGAGTATGTTGATGTTCTCGCGTGGAACGTCAACGTGGTCGAAGAAGTTGCGGAACATGAAGCTGTGGTAGCTCTCAGGATGCTCTACTGGCAGACCAACATACTCGTCCATATTGAAGGTGATGACGTTTTTGAAAGAAACCTCACCGGCTTCATACATCCTGATAAGTTCTTTATATGTGGCTATTGGAGTGCCGCCTGTAGGAAGACCGAGCACAAATGGCTTGTCAGTAACTGCAGCTTTGGCTTTGATGGCTTCTACGATGTGTCTTGCAGCCCAGATTGAGCCCTGCTGGGCAGATTCGTTGATTATAAGTCTCATTTTTCAATTTGGTTATTTCATTACCACAAATGTAGCATTTTTTTTAATATCTTTGCAGACTTATGGCAAAAAGAGACAATATAATAGGTGAAGTTGTAGGCAAAGATTATGAATACGGCTTCACTACTGATGTGGAACAGGAATTCGTCCCTAAGGGATTGAATGAGGACATCATACGCCTTATATCAGCCAAAAAGAACGAACCGGAATGGCTGCTGGACTTCCGCCTTGACGCTTTCCGCAAATGGCAGCGCATGAGCATGCCTGCTTGGGCGCACCACAACATCCCTTTTTTTGACTTTCAGGAAATTATATACTACGCCGCACCCAAGAAGAAAAGCGACTCTCCTTCGGAGATAGATCCGAAACTTCTGGAAACTTTCGATAAGTTGGGCATTCCTCTGGAAGAAAGGGAGATTCTGGCCGGGGTGCAGAAGCATGAGGAGATTGAGGCTGCTGACACAGGCACGAATGGAGTTGTGGTGGATGCCATCTTCGACTCCGTGGGAGTAAAGAGCGTATTCAACAAGGAGTTGGAGGAAAGAGGAATCATTTTCTGTTCTTTCAGCGAGGCTGTGGCAAAATATCCTGAACTGGTGCGCAAATATCTGGCGAGCGTGGTACCAGTAGGCGACAACTTCTATGCTGCCCTCAACTCCGCTGTCTTCAGCGACGGTTCTTTCTGTTACATTCCGAAAGGGGTGCGCTGCCCTATGGAACTTTCATCCTATTTCCGCATAAATGCGAAAGGTACGGGCCAGTTCGAAAGAACTCTCATTGTGGCTGACGAAGGCTCATATGTAAGCTATCTGGAGGGATGCACAGCACCTCAAAGGGATGAGAACCAGCTGCATGCCGCTGTGGTGGAGATTGTGGTGGAGAAAAACGCCGACGTAAAATACAGCACGGTGCAGAACTGGTATCCGGGCGATGAGAACGGCAAGGGAGGAATTTTCAACTTCGTTACCAAGAGGGGCATATGCCGAGGCGAGAATTCACACCTGAGCTGGACCCAGGTAGAGACCGGATCGGCCATAACATGGAAATATCCTTCCACCATTCTGCTTGGCGACAATTCATCTTCAGAATTCTACAGTGTTGCTGTCACCAACAATTACCAGCAGGCGGACACCGGCACCAAAATGATACATCTGGGCCGCAATACACGCAGCCGCATTGTCAGCAAGGGCATATCTGCGGGCCACAGCGAGAATTCATACCGCGGCCTGGTACGCATGGGCAAGGGGGCATATGGAGCAAGGAACCACAGCCAATGCGACTCCCTGCTCATAGGTTCGGATTGCGGAGCCCACACCTTCCCTGTCATCAAGAATGAAAACTCCACTGCCATAGTGGAACACGAAGCCACCACTTCCAAGATAAGCGAAGACCAGCTCTTCTATTGCAATCAGAGAGGAATTGGCCCGGAAGAAGCAATAGGACTGATAGTAAACGGCTATGCCCGCGAGGTTCTGGCCATGCTTCCTATGGAATTCGCGGTGGAGGCAAAGAAATTGCTGCAAGTTTCACTTGAAGGTTCTGTGGGATAGAAATATAAAGATTTATGGATTTTTTGAACTACACCTTATTTACCCTGGGGAATGATACGCCCGTGCTGCTGATAGACCTTCTGACCTCTATTTTCGGCCTTGTATGCGTATTCCTTGCAGGACGCAACAATAAATATAATTTTTACGTTGGCTATGTGTACACTTTTCTGCTTTTCCTCATGTTCTGGAACAAGCACCTGTACGCCTGCCTTTTCCTCCAGCCAATTTCATTGGGAATCAACATTCTCGGCCACTACCGCTGGACTCATCCCAAACATGAAGAAGAGAGCGCAGAAGACCATTCTGCCCTGAAAGTGAGCATGCTTACCTGGCCTGAGCGCCTGATTGCAGTTGCTTCCGTGCTGCTTCTTGCAGCCGTTTGGGGATGGATGCTGGGACTGTTCACATCCGACCCCGTACCTTACCTTGATGCCTGCGTGACTGTACTCATTCTGGTTGCCCAGTATCTGTCTGCCCAGAAGAAGTGGGATTGCTGGATTGCATGGCTGCTGGTAAACATAACCCAGCTTATGTTGCACCTGTCCGTGGGCCATGTATTCATGCCTATAGTCAGCTCCCTGTATCTGGCAAACGGAATATGGTCACTTGCCACCTGGTTCAAACTTTATAGAAAGAACTCTTGATATGAGCGATATGTTATTGGAAATAAAAGACCTGCATGCTGTGATCGCAGGTACTGACAAAGAAATACTCAAAGGCGTCAATCTCTGCATCAAGCAAGGTGAGATACATGCTGTAATGGGTCCTAACGGAGCCGGCAAAAGCACCTTGAGCAGCGTGCTCACAGGCAGGCCACAATACGAAGTGACTTCCGGCTCCATAACGTATATGGGCAGGAACCTGCTTGAGCTGAGCCCTGAAGAGCGCAGTTGGGCTGGTCTTTTCATGTCATTCCAGTACCCTGTGGAGATTCCCGGAGTGTCAATAAGGAACTTCATGAAGACGGCTCTGAATTGCCGCCGCGAGGCTGAAGGGAAGCCCGCCATTTCCGGAGGGGAATTCCTCAAGATGATGAAGGAAAAGATGGCCCTGGTAAAGATGAACCCGGATTTTGCGAAGCGTGATGTGAACCTGGGCTTCAGCGGAGGTGAGAAAAAGAAAAACGAGATATTCCAGATGGCAATGCTGGATCCTGTGCTGAGCATTTTGGACGAGACCGACAGCGGCCTTGATGTGGATGCAATGCGCATTGTGGCTGAAGGGGTCAACACTCTGAAGACTGATGAGAAATCCATTATAGTCATTACCCATTATCAGCGTCTTCTGGAAATGATAGTGCCGGACTTGGTACAC
>CAMFRR010000101.1 GCA_945982095.1 uncultured Bacteroidales bacterium | reverse complement strand
GTTCCGAAATGTGCAGAGAAGCAGATTTCTGCATTCGCGGCCGATCTTGATGCAAAGGTTCCGGGAGCATTGTTCGGCCCTAAGATGTATTTCGAGTCGGACCCTTCTCTTGCTGAGGAAGAATATATCATCGAGGTAACAGAGAAGAAAGCCACAGTCAAGGCTTCGGGTCTGAGCGGCTATGTTTATGCAATACAGACCATCAAGCAGATGTTGCCTTCTTCGATATGGGGCGACAAAAACAGCACCCCTTTCGTTCCCGGCAATCCAGCCGACAAGTCCGTTCAGCCGGAACAGGCAAAGGAAGCCTACAGTGACTGGGCCCTGCCTGTAATGACCATAAGGGATTATCCGCGTTTCGCTTACAGGGGCATGCATCTGGACTGCTCACGCCATTTCTTCAGCATCGAAGAGGTTTATCGCTACCTCGACATTATGGCAGCCCACAAGCTCAACCGTTTCCATTGGCACCTCACCGATGATCAGGGTTGGCGCATCGAGATTAAAAAGCACCCTCGCATCATCGAACGCGGCGCGTGGAGGGAAGGAACTGTAATTGCGAAGAATTGGGGATCCAACGACGGAATACGTTACGGCGGTTATTACACCCAGGATGAGCTGCGTCAGGCCGTGGAATACGCTGCGGCGCGCGGAATCACCATCATCCCTGAAATTGACCTCCCCGGCCATATGCAGAGCGTTCTTGCCGCATATCCGGAATTGGGTTGTACAGGAGGCCCTTATGAGGTTTGGACAACCTGGGGAGTATCTAAGGACGTGCTTTGCGTAGGAAACGAGAAAGTGTTTGAGGTTCTGGAAGATATACTTGACGAACTTGTGGAGATTTTCCCTTCGGAATATATACATATTGGCGGAGACGAGTGCCCTAAGGACAGCTGGAAGAAGTGTCCTAAGTGCCAGGCCAAGATTAAAGAGCTGGGCATTAAAGGCGACAAGAAATTCACAGCCGAAGATTATCTCCAGAGCTATGTCATGAACAGGGTTGAAGCATATCTTAACGGCAAAGGCCGCAAAATCATAGGCTGGGATGAGATTCTTGACGGAAACATCTCAGAGACCGCAACCATTATGTCTTGGCGCGGAACCGAGGGCGGAATCAAGGCGGCACAAAGCGGCCGTAATGCCATAATGACTCCTGGAAGTTATTGCTACTTCGACTATTTCCAGGCTAAGGAGAGGACTAAAGAGCCTCTGGCTATAGGCAGCCACCTGCCTGTATCTCAAGTATATTCTTATGAGCCTTTCGACCCTGTGATGACCCCTGAGCAGTGTAAGCACATTCTGGGCGTGCAGGCCAATATGTGGACTGAGTATATTACAAGCGATGCTCATCTGGAATATATGCTGCTGCCACGTATGTCGGCTCTGTCAGAAGTACAGTGGTGCCAGCCTGAGCGCAAGAATTTCATACGTTTCCGCAATAGCCTGCAGAACAATATGTTGCCTATCTATCAGGCAATGGGTCTGAACTATGGCACTCACGCCTTTGATGGCCGTATGGATGCTGACGAGAAGACCCCGCCGGTAGGCTGGTAGCCGTGTCATGGGAGCTGACCAAAAAGTATTTTGTTCAGCCCCATCCGGGCTCCTTAACCCCCGCAGACATTCGTCTGCGACCCCTATTAGGGGTACTTCGCACCTCCGGTGCGGTCCCTTCGGGACTTTTTAGCCACCCACTTTTTGATTGTCATGCCCTACATGCTCGGGCATCCCCTCCTTCCGTCATAGCCGGCGGTATCGGCCATCTCAGACTCGCTTAGAGCCGAAGGGAAGGAAGCTGAGTTTCAGAAGACGCCAGTGCGCCTTGGCAAAAGGAAGGCCCACAATTGAGACGGCACAAAGCAGTCCAAGCACGATATGCAAGGTCGCTATCTCCCACCAGCCCGTCAGAATCCACAGAATGTTGAAAACCACAGAAAGACACGAGCTGTCCGACATCAACTCAACATCTTTACCGAACGGACAAAGCGAAAGCCCCGCCATCTTGAAGAGCTGCACGCCAAAAGGTATTCCAACGATGGTAATGCACATCAAAAATCCGAATACCGCATAATATAGCGCCAGCAGAAAACCTCCGAGAAAAAACCAGAGAATATTACCCAAAGTGCTCATTCCAAAATAAATTACTTAAAGAAAACTTCTAATGCCCCGCAAATATACAAATATTGGCGCAAAAGTACCGTTTTTGAAAAAATTGACAAACATGAAATATTTGACATCGACATTGGCTGTAACAACTATTGCCCTCGGCATGAGCCTTATGACCTGCAGCTGCTGCGGCAATGCTGAAGAAGGACTCTATGCTCAAACATTGTTCAAGAATATGGGTACCACCGAACAGGACTTCCGCATCCCGGCCATCACTCTCAATGCAAAGGGGGAGCTCGTTGCTTTCGCCGACAGGAGATACACCAAATTGGGCCAGGACATAGGCTTCGGAGCAATCAGCGTTCAGACCCGCATCAGCGCCGACAACGGAAAGAGCTGGAGCGCAGACGCTGACAACCCTACCACAATAATCGAAGGTTTGGGAGGCAGCGGCTATGATTGCGCCCACGGAGATGTTGCGACCGTTTGCGACAGGGAAAGCGGCAGGATTCTGGCGCTGTGCGCTTCGGGTTCGACCCCTTATTGGGAAGGCGGCGGAATGGTGGGCCGCTATTATAGCGAAGATGGCGGACGCAGCTTCAGCGGTGGGCATATGACTGTAGAAAATGGTCTGCCTGAGGAACTTGAGGGAAAGAAAAAGTTTTTCTCCAGCGGACGCATATGTCAGAGCAAGATGATAAAGAAAGGCTCACATTACCGCATTTATTCCGCCATTATGATTGGTCCGGGCAGTACAGTCTACGCCTCAGATGATTTCGGTGCAAGCTGGTTCCAGCTCGCGCCTTCCATTGCAGAAGGCAATGAGAGCAAGGTGGAAGAGCTGCCAGACGGAAGCCTTTTGCACAGCTGCAGGATTTCGGGTCGCCCGGGACGTATATTCAGGATTTACAAATACACTGACGACAGTCATAAAGAGGTGAGCTGCAGCGATATACTTGAACATGAGAACATGACTGCAGCAAGCTGCAACGGAGAAATACTGCTGGCTCCCCTCAGCAAAAAGGCACAACGCCTCAGCGGCAAGAAAGACGCACGCTGGATAATGCTGCAGTCTGTGCCTTGCAGCAACAAGCGCGAAAACGTATCAATATATTACAAAGTGTTCGGCCCTGAAGACCCATACACGGACATTGCCTTCTGGAGCAGTTGGGACGCTTGCTACCAGGTAAGCCAGTGCAGTTCGGCCTACTCATCCATGACCCTGGACAGCAAGGGAAACGTGGCCTTCATTTATGAGGAAAACAATATTCCTCGCGAGCACGTCGAGAGTTACGACATCAACTTCATAAGTCTTCCTATTGAGACACTTCTCACACAAGCCTGCGGGAGATAAAAAATCGGAATTTGCCTCTTGGGAGCTCAGGTGGCGGATTTACACAAAAATCATAAAAAACAAAAGGAAAGGGCCTACAAAAGCTCTTTCCTTAATCTTGCTTTAGGGATATTCAGCTGATCCCTGTATTTCGCTATGGTTCTGCGCGCCACTTTGTAACCCTTGGCCGTCATAAGTTCCACTAATTCATCATCCGTCAGAGGTTTGCGTTTGTCCTCCCCGTCCACCAGCTCCTGCAGAGCCTTCTTCAGCTCACGGGTGCTGACCTCATTGCCATCGCTGTTCTCCATGCCTTCACTGAAAAAGTATTTCAGAGAATAGATTCCGAAGTGGGTCTCAATATATTTGGAATTCACCACTCGGGAAATGGTCGAGATATCAAAGCCTGTCTTCTCGGCTATATCCTTGAGAACCATAGGTTTGAGGTTACACTCATCACCATCTATGAAATAGTCATGCTGATAGTCTATGATGGCCTGCATGGTGGACATGAGTGTGTTGTGCCTCTGCTTGATGGCCTCGACAAACCACTTAGCCGAATCCATCTTCTGCTTGACAAAGGTGGCCGCTTCCTTCTTGCTGCGTTCATTGCTTCCGGCCGCCTCCATAAGTATATTGGCATATTTCTTATTTATGCGAAGCTCAGGGATATTGTAACGCGGCATTGTGAGCTCCAGCTTCCCGTCCTTCAGATCCAGAACGAAGTCGGGAATAATCTGCTGGGCCTGGTCAGTGTAGGAATCATCAATATCGCCTCCAGGGGAAGGGTTCATCTTGAGTATCTTGGAAAGAGCCGCCTTTACCTGATCCAGGCTCAGGCCTGTCTTCTGCATTATCTTCTCGAAGTGCTTGGCTGTGAATTCGTTGAAATATTTCTCAACTATGAGCTTGGCATTTCTTACCTTTTCCGTTTCCTCCAGACGGTTCAGCTGCAGCAGCAGACATTCCTGTAGGTTGCGGGCGCCCACACCGGCCGGCTCGAATTCCTGAATCATCTTCAGCATCTTCAAGGCTTCTTCATCTGTTGATTCTATCGAAGCCCTGAATGCCATATCATCTACCAGAGAGCTAATGTCGCGTCTAAGATAGCCGTCTCCGTCCAAAGAGCCAATGATAAAAGCAGCAACCGCCTTCTCATGGTCGCTGATTTTGCGGAAGCCCAGCTGTTCCATCAGGCTTTGTGTAAAGCTTGACTTGACTGAAAAAGTGTTGTATTGGGGTCTTTCGTCTCGGCCTATATTATTGACATACAGGCGGTATGATGG
>CAMFRR010000100.1 GCA_945982095.1 uncultured Bacteroidales bacterium | reverse complement strand
TACACGTAAGGAGTCGTCGGCAGCGTCAGATGTGTATAAGAGACAGGTCAAAGCCTCGGACTATGCCAACATCAGCTATACCTCCGGAACTACCGCCGATCCTAAGGGCATACTCCTGACCCACCGCAACTATACTGCCAATGTCGAGCAGGCACACAGCGTAATCAGCGTGGGCGAGGACTGGGTGATGCTCATAGTACTTCCTCTGGACCACTGCTTTGCGCACGTTGCCGGCTTCTATATGATGATGTCATGCGGTGCTTCCATTGCCACTGTGCCTGTGGGCAGAACTCCTATGGAGGCCCTGAGGAACATTCCTATCGCAATCAAGGAAGTTCGTCCGCACATAATGCTGAGCGTCCCTGCCATAAGCAAGAACTTCAAGAAAAATTTCGATGCCTCTATAAAGAAAAAAGGCCCGAAAGTGGAGAAGCTCTACAACACTGCCCTCAAGCTGGCCATAAGCTACAACAAAGAAGTGTACAATGCAGGCGGCTTCTTCCAGCTTTGGAAAAAACCTCTCATCAAGCTGTTCGACAATATGATATTCAGCAAGATACGTGAGGGAATGGGTGGCAGGATGCAGTTCTTCGTGGGCGGCGGTGCCCTGCTGGACATTGACCTGCAGCGTTACTACAAGGCAATAGGACTGCCTATATATCAGGGCTATGGCCTTTCTGAGGCAACCCCTATCATTTGCGCCAACAGCCCTAAACGTTATGTGATGGGATCATCAGGCCGTCTCGTAACCCCTATGGAATGCAAGATACTTGATGCCGATGGCAAGGAACTGCCTCATGGCGAAAGGGGCGAGATTGTGATAAAGGGAGAAAACGTGATGGCAGGATATTGGAAAAACCCTGTCACCACTGCGGAAACCGTTGTCGATGGCTGGCTGCATACGGGAGATATGGGCTACATATGGCCTGAAGACCCTACCATACTCTATGTAGTGGGCCGCTTCAAATCCCTCCTTATAAGCGAAGACGGCGAGAAGTATTCACCTGAGCTCATAGAAGAGTCGCTGCAGGAAAACAGCAAATACATCGACAACGTAATACTTCACAACAGCCAGGACCCATACACAATAGCCCTGCTGGTGCCAAACCGTGACAATCTCAAGGCCTATGCAGAGGCTAAGGGTCTCGACCCTAAGAGTCAAGAAGGAAAAGAGGCTATGTTGACCAAAATACAGGACGAAATCAATGCATACCGCAAAGGCGGCAGCAAGTATGGAGCCTTCCCTGACAGGTGGCTGCCTGCCGCAATATGCGTGCTACCTGAAGGTTTCACAGAAGCCAACCATATGGTGAACAGCACTATGAAAGTGGTGCGCGGAAAAGTGGAGAAGGCTTATGAGGACCGCATGGCATTTGCCTACACGGTTGAAGGCAAGAACATTATCAACAAGATGAACCTCCAGTCGCTGGAAGGCTGGAAATAATTTCAATCAGCTATGCATATAGGTGTTGCAGGAAATATAGGAGCGGGGAAGACCACCTTGACGCGAATGTTGGCGGAGCATTACGGATGGATACCTAAATATGAATCCGTAACGTACAATCCCTATCTGGAAGATTACTACTCGGACATCAAACGCTGGTCCTTCAATCTTGAAACCTACTTTCTGGCTCAGAGGTTCAGCGATCTGATGGAAATAGCCAAGAGCGATGCCGTCATCATACAGGACCGCACGCTCATGGAAGGAGTCAACATCTTCGTGACCAATAACCTGCGCATGGGCAACCTCTCGGAACGCGACTACAACACCTATATGCAGCTGTATAATCTGATGATGAGCACCGTGCGCGAACCGGACCTGCTCATATATCTGCGCAGCTCCATTGAAGGCATAGTGAGGAAAATCCAGAAACGCGGCCGTGACTATGAGCAGGGAATGAGCGTGGAGTATCTCGGCAATCTGAACACCCTATATGAAGAATGGATTGCCGCATATAAGGGAAAGGTCATCATATTTGATGCTGACAGCATGGATTTCGAAAACAATCCTTCTGATTTTGAAGCCATTACGGACAGACTGGATGCCGAACTTTACGGCTTGTTCAGATAGTGTCGGCATTAGCGGCAACAGCATAGGCTGATCACAGTACATACCACCAATACACAAAACTACCATGAAAAGACTACTGGCAATATTGACCTTGACAATGGGTCTGGCGTCATATCACGCCGAAGCTGCCCAGACATATGTTCCAAAGGAGAAAAAGGTCCAAAAAGCAAAAAAGCAGAAAGACACTTCCTCTGTAAAGACAGGATTCAGCTGGAGTGCCCTGCCTGGTGTCTCGTATTCGACTGACCAAGGTTTCCAGGTTGGAGCCTTCGGACATTTCTATTGGCATGGAGACGGACGTTATTATCCTCAGCCTATTCACGACATAGGATGGGAGGTGTCTTGGTTCACTCATGGCCGCACCAGGGCCTATGTGTCTTACGACTCCAAATTCATAATCCCTAAGACCAGATTCAACGGCTCCGTAACCTATGTCAACGACCCTATGTACAACTTCTTCGGTTTCAATGGAGCCGCACAGAAATATGACCGCAAGAAAGGAGCTGCACAGAACGGCATGCACAGGGATATGGTGCGCGTATTGGCTGACTTCCAGGGAGAAATACTGCCGAATTTCAAATGGGCGGCGGGTCTTGCCTACTGGGGCTTCTGGACCAAACCCATGCAGGGCAGGTTTTTCAACAAGTACTGCATGGACGAGCAAGGGAATCCAAACGACCAGACTTTCTACACCCAATATGTCAACGCCGGTCTGATTCGCGAAAATGAGAAGAACGGGGGCCACTGCATGGAATTCAAGGCAGGACTGGTCTATGACAGCCGAGACCAGGAAGCTGCTCCCAACAAGGGCATATGGGCCGAGCTCTACACCTATGGCTCCCCTAACATGTTAGGTTCGGGCTATAACTACATGAAGCTTGCGGCGCACTTCCGCCATTTCGTAAGTTTTCCGTGGAAATGGAAGGGTGGAGGTATCGTATTCGCATACCATCTGGCCTACCAGGGCACCATTGCAGGAGAGGCTCCATATTATATACAGCAGAATGTGAATACTCTGATACTGAGGCAGATGATTTCTGAAGGACTGGGCAGCAGCAATACTGTCCGCGGTCTTGCAGGCAACCGTATCATTGCTGATGGAGTGGCATGGGCAAATGTGGACCTGCGCATCAAGCTCGTGTCATTCAAGCTATGGAAACAATTCTTCTATATAGGTCTCTGTCCATTCTATGATATGGGAATGGTGGTACAGCCATACCGTATGCAGGAACATTATGAGTATATGCGTACTCTCGAGCCTGACATGAGCTTTGACAGCTATAAGAAGATGGTTTACACCCCTGTGCACAACATAGGCATAGGTGCCAAGGTAGGCTGGAACGAGAACTTCATAGGCTCAGTCGAAGTGGCCAAATGCCTCAACCAGAAAGAAAGGGGCATGGATGACGGGCTGTGGATCAGCATAGGAGTAGGTTACGCCTTCTAGGCACACAAGGCCAGGGTTTTGCCAGTCACAACAGCCGTTACCTGACCGCCTGCTTATACGAAGCACACCACAAAGATCAGCAGTGAAACAGCACCCAGCATAAAGCGTCTGCATATTGCATCTTCATTAGAATTGCTTTTCATAATGCATGTCATTATATGTGAAACTTAAAATACTATCTCTGAATCGGGATAAAACTCTTCAAGGTCCTGACGGAGTTCCCTTTCGCTGCCGGCCCAGAATCTCTCTACACGACCGTCAATTTCTACAATAAACTGGAACATAAGCATTTGTTTTTGTTTCTTGATGCAAAGTTAAAGCTCAGTTGTGCCAAATAATTGCACACCTAAAAAAATTTTTACAATTCATGTATTACGTTAGGAAAACCATGGAGATTTCAGCCAGCCATCAACTGGAGCTCTCCTACCCAAGCAAATGCACGAGACTGCACGGGCACAATTGGACAATTACCGTCTTCTGCAAAGCCGCTGAGCTGAACAAAGACGGCATGGTGATTGATTTCTCTGAGATTAAGCAACGTATACACGCTTATCTGGACCATGGAAATCTTAATGAGCTCCTGGGCTTCAACCCTACCGCAGAAAATATTGCAAAATGGGTATGTGACCAGATAGAGAGCTGCTACCGTGTGGAAGTTCAGGAAAGTTTCGGCAATCTTGCCATATACGAAAAAGACTAGCAGTATATGAAAGTCAATGAAATCTTCTGCTCTGTGCAAGGTGAGGGCCACCATACTGGCAAGGCCGCAGTCTTCCTGCGTTTCAGCGGATGCAATATGAAATGCAGCTTTTGTGATACCAGGCATGAGTCATTCACAGAGATGACTGAGGATGAGATTCTTGAGGCGGTATGCTGCTTTAAGCCACGACACATAGTAATTACAGGAGGCGAGCCTGCAATGCAGCTAAGCGCCTCACTCACAGACAAACTGCACAAGGCGGGGTTTTATATACAGATGGAGACCAACGGCAGCCTGGCTCTGCCGAAGGAATGTAAAATAGATTGGGTCAGCTGCTCGCCAAAAGGAAGACCTGACAGCATTGCCATTGGGCAGATAAATGAATTGAAGCTGCTGTATTGGGGACAAGACATTTCTGAATGGGAAGAGCAGCTGTCAGACAAAAAGTCAAACGGCTGCGAGCTTAGGCTGCAGCCGCTTGACAGCGGAGACGAACTACGCAATAAAGAAATATTGTCTGTCTCTTATACACATCTGACGCTGCCGACGACTCCTTACGTG
>CAMFRR010000099.1 GCA_945982095.1 uncultured Bacteroidales bacterium | reverse complement strand
GATGTAAGCCAGGTGGAAGTCTGCTCATACTGGTCGGGATTGTAGGCAGCATAGAATCCGTTCGAACCGAAGCGTCTGTTCTGCATTCCCGCCTGAAAGTCGAAGACGCCGTTCCTGCCGTTCCCTGCCTTGGCACGAAAATAGGCATTGTAGTTCCTCAGATCGGTGTTGTACCTGTAACCGTCACTGTTGCGGAAAGACAATGCTCCGAAAAAGTCAGCGGCCTTGGTGGAATATGCACCGCTGGCGCTTCCATAAAGATAGCCATACATTCCGGCTGAAATTTCGCCACGAAGGTAGGTAGGATATAAGGCATCGGTACACACATTGATGGCGCCGCTTAGGGCCCCTGCGCCGCTAACGCCTTCTGAAAGAGAAATTGTTGCCACGGATTCAATGTCCACCGGAAGCGCATGGCTTTGGTGTCCTGTCCTGGCGTCAGTAAAATTGATGCCGTTAAGCATCACCATAGTCTGGTCTGCAGATCCGCCTCTCAATGTCAAATCAGCCTGGGAACTGAGTCCCCCTCTTTCACGGACATCCACGGCAGGAAGCAGACGCAGGGCAGCCTCATAGGACTGGACCGCAGCGGCCTCGTTCCGGGTTCTCCGGTACAGAATTGTCTGCGGCACGCTGCTGCGGGTTCTGACCGCTCTGGCAGAAGTCACCTGGGACTTTTCAAGAATGTGGTTAACGGTAGAGTCTACCTCTGCCACATCATTCTTGTTCGCGCCCGTGAGTGTCGCTGACGAAATGATTGACATTGAGACGCTTAAAACACAGATCTTGATCTCGCGGTGCATGGATGCAAATGCAGACCAAGCTTTGCGGTTCCACCTCGAAAAATGGGTGAGAGCACGCTTAAAAAAAGTTTTACGTCTCATAGTTTTAAAAATTAAGCGTGCAAAGATAACAATACTGCGAGCAGGAGAGTGGAAATTGAGAGTTGGAAATGTGTTTTGCGCCTTATCCAATAAAAAATGGCAAATATTGATTCCTTTTGCAGGTCCTCAGAAATGGTAACCGCCTTCCTTTTGTGATATACCTTCCCCATCATCCTAAGCAAAGATTGCCTATACAATTCATCCACCTCATCATCACATTTTTTCGAAATGAATTCTTTAACCCATTGTTGCTCCAGGAGTATCGCTTCCAATTTGAGTCGGGAATCTCCTGTCTTTGAAATCGTATGGGGATTCTCCCTATATTGAAAAACCAGCTTCTGAGTGTTTGCTATACCATTTTTCGAAGCAGCGATAATTGCGGAAACATCATCACTCCCCCATGCCAATGGCAATTTAAAGAATCCGCCATTCGCACGCAACCACGCTGTATTGAAACAAAAATCCCCGATAAACTGCAGATTATAGCATCGCCACCTATGCCAAATCAAAGATACAGCCGATTCATACTCACATCGATGCACAGTGGGAGAAATCACCCGGGAGTTTTCATCAATTATCTCAGTCCACCCATGCAGAACTCCTATACCGGGATACTTCTGAATCAATTTATGATACTCATCAAGGCAATCAGGCAACAAACAGTCATCGTCACCCATACAAATGATATACTCCCCTTTCGCCAATGCCAGACACTTGTTCCAATTGTCAACAACATTCTCCGCCCCGAAATTCTTTTCATTACGATAATAATGAATGCGCGCATCGTCAAAACTGTTGACCACAGACCTGATATCGAATGGAGAACAATCATCAACAATTATCACTTCATAGTCTCTAAAGCTTTGAGCTAAGATACTATTGATAGTTTCAGACAAATACAAACTTTTATATGCCGGGATGACTACGGAAAACAACATGATAGCGAAACTATGATAATTAACCTATGAGAACCCCTTTCCTGAACAATTTGCCTAACATTTTGTCCCTCAAAGACTTCGGTAGGCCGATAAAGAAAATAACGAGGCAAACGTAAAGCGCATCAACAGCTACGGCCAGAAGGGTGCTCCAAAAAGAATCAGGGATATGGACAAAAGACAAAATGGCCGGCACAATCAAGGATACAGCCAGCACAAAAACTATGGGCAAGACTACCTCCTTCAGAAACAATACTATGCTGAAGCCAGTATACTTTTTCAATATCAGCATATCAGCCAAAAGAATTATGGGAGCTATGGCAATATACACTGCGTAACTTACCACCGGGCCGGCCCCCAGCTTCATTGCAAGATAGCCTATAGGAAATATCGACAGATACAGCAACGACACCGTAAGGTTTGGAAGTTTCATTTTTCCCACTGCCTGAATACCCATACCTACAGGATAATCCACAGCCGCGCACAAAGCATTCAGCATCATAAAAACCACAAACCAAGATGTATACTGCGGCACTTCATCCAACCATATATCCAACAGCGCATCAATATTGAACGATATAGGGATAATCAAACACATAAGCAGAAAAGCGCTTATCTTTGACGTATTCCTGATAAGTTTGGACATTTCCTGAATATTCCCCTGCGCATAGTATTTCATAATCTGCGGACGGGATGCAGTCTGAAAATTCGAGTAAAACTGGCTGACTATTGAATTCACCTGTAAGGCCAGGCCCCTCGCAGCGTTGACCACTGTTCCATAAAAGATATTGAGCAGAATATTCAGGCCGTAATTGTTCAGCACATTTGCAAATACAATGATCATGTTCCATCCGGAGTATGAGAACATCTCCATGAACTTGCTCTTGCTGAAATAGAAAGAGAAGGTACATTCAGGGAACTTTTTACGGCAATATATCCTGTAAATCAGGGCATTAAGAATATTTACAGCCAAAAGGAAGATGCCGTAGAGAATAAGCTTGTCACTGTCAAAATATTGAAGGGCGAATACGGCCAAGAACTTCATGCACACGTCAAAGATGCTCATATACGCATATGCCGACATCTTTTCATTCGCAATGACTGAAGCCAAATATGGTGACTGGATTACTGTGACCGCGGCAGACAAGAGGGCACACTGATACACCCAATTTGCGGCATAGAGACGTTCGGGGGCTATATTCAAGTGGGTGTTCATAAACCACAAACCTATGGTTTCACCCAGAATCAGAAAGATGGCGGCTGAAGCAAGGCAAAGGGTGGAGGACATCGAAAAGGTCCGCTTCAGATTGAGCATATCCCCTTTCCCAAGGTCAATGGTAAGGAAGCGCGAGGTGACACCAGACATCAAGGTATTCACATAAGCCAGCATACCAATGATGCCGCCCATTACATTATATATACCGTAATCAGATACACCGAGAATCTGCAGGATAAGGCGGGAGGTATAAAGGCCAACCCCCATAACCAATATCATTCTCAGATACAGGAAAACCGTATTCTTAGCTATTCTCTTATTATTCTCTGATTCAATTGACATCTTACAAAACGGCGTCAGCGTATGCTAACTGCCCCGGCATTTGGTACGGCTACAAAAATAAAACTATTCCTCCCGTCTGCCAAAATTTATTGAACTTTGCATCAGACAAGGCCTACACCCAAGGATTAAAGCACAACACCATACTTCTCACAGGCCTCATAATATGTATCGATGGAGCCTATATCGAAGCGGAGATTTTCACCTGTCCCGGCCATGGGCCAGGCATACATTGTGGTGTGGTCGCAAAGGTAATGGGCCAGATTGCCCGGGGCATCCTTGCCACAACCATCGGCCACCGAGCGGCGAACCAAATCGAGATCCTTCCTGAGATAGATGTAGAACGGCGGAACGGCCCAGGTGGTCTTGGGTTTCTGAGGCTTCTCCTCCATATTCAGTACCTTGTAGCCTTCATCCAGAACCACTACCCCCGTGCGCTGAAGTTTGGCAAGTTCCGGCTGCTGATGGCATATGATGCAGCTCGAATCCTTCTCCCGGGCGAACTTCACGAAGTCGGCAAATGAGAAGAAGAGCAGATTATCCGCAGCCACCACGAGCACATCATCATCAAGCTGGAGCTTGTCAATGGCATAAAGCAAGTCACAGACTGCACCCAGGCGGGTTTCATTAGTCATCGTGCCATCATCAACCACAGTCACCTTCTTGCTGTAAGAGAGGCCCTTTGCCCAATCTTCGAATATTTTGGCAAACTTGTGGTTGGTGATGACTATGTGCTCATCTATCTCGGGAATGCGGTCTATGTCATCGAGCATTCTGCCCAATATGGTGTTGTCCCCAATCTTCAGGAGGGGCTTGGGGAAGTTTTCAGTGAGTTTCCCCAAACGGGTGGCATAGCCGGCAGCTATCACTATATTCTTCATATTCAAATTTTTAAGCTCAATCTTCCACGAAACGTGCGCCGTCGTCAGGCTTCACCCAGAAGACCTTGAAAGTTTCGGCGTATTCAGGGTACTCCGCGAGATACTGTTCGTACAGGGCCTTTTCCACGGAATCTTTGTGACGCGGGTCCACCAGCGCGATTACCGCCCCCTTGAAGCCTGCTCCCGAAAACCTGCCGCCATAGACGCCCTGGAGCGGACGTATGATGTTGTAAATCGATATCAACTCCGGCGAACCGCACTCGTAATTATGTATGGAGCTCTCGCAAGAGTCGAACGAGAGCTTGCCGAAGAGCTGCAGGTTGCCACTCTCCCAGGCAGTCACTCCCTGACGCACACGCCTGTACTCCGAGTAGAAATGTTCCGCACGCTTTGTGAATCGCAAAGGCATCATATCGCGAGTGTTGTCGAAGGTCTCCTTGGGAATATCCCTGAGGAAAGTCTTGTCGAAGGTCTTCAACGGGGCATTCTGGTAGGCCAGCATATTCCAGGCTGCGGTCTGTCTCTTATACACATCTGACGCTGCCGACGACTCCTTACGTG
>CAMFRR010000098.1 GCA_945982095.1 uncultured Bacteroidales bacterium | reverse complement strand
ACGTAAGGAGTCGTCGGCAGCGTCAGATGTGTATAAGAGACAGATAATAGACCACCCTCAATGGGCGCTTTCACTCCAGACTCATAAACTTATAGGGGTAAGGTAAATCCTCAGAGCACTATAATCTCATCTACAAAAAGGAAGGCCTTTGCTCCGTGACCTGTATGCCATGCAGGTAAACTGTCTATTGTTCCGGCCTGAACGCGAAGATACTTGCTGCGCTGAGGCTTGCTGAAGGACAGGCTGTGGCGCCTTATGCCGTTCTTGCTCTCCGGACCGTCAGCTTCATATTCATCGGATGCAAGCAAGCTGAAATTCTCTCCATCTTCAGAAACATATACTTTCAGCCAAGTGGGGCTCATAATATAGTTGCCTATATCCGTAAGAGTTTCTATGCCGACACTTTCAAAGGACTTATTGCCCATTTTGAACACCACATCCAGATCATTGCCTTCGAAACCAATCCACTTACCGCTGGAGAAGGAGCTGTCGCCTTTTTGGCCGTCGAACAGCTCATACGGTGCATTATAATGATAATTCAGATGCGGCTCGGTAAGAAGGCGGGCCTGACAGCCCAAGGCCTTATGTTTGATAGGAGGAATCGGCTTCTGGTCCTCATCCATACGGCCGTCAAAAATATGAGTTGCATAATTGCAGCCCAGTTGGTCATATATATCTTTCATATGCCACAATGAGGTTCTGAACCTGTTCCAATCCTTGTTTTGAGCCTCACACCATTGCACTTCACTCAGCGCATCGAGACGAGGAAGCACAAGATACTCTATCAAAGAGAAATCTTGTATGTGCTCTGTCCACAGGCAGGCCTGGACTCCAGCAATGTGGGCACACTCAGCTTCTGACATCTTGGAATCGTATGGTTCATAGTCATATACCTTATTTACAGGTACATATCCTCCTACAGCCAGGGGTTCGGCATCACGATTCTTGCTTTGGCAGTGGGTGAAGTACATACAGGAATTCGGGGCCATGATTGCATCACGTCCGCTCTGAGCAGCCTTAATGCCTCCGGCAGCGCCCCTCCAGGACATGATAGTAGCGCTTTGCGAAATATTACCTTCAAGTACCTCATCCCAAGCTATAATCTTGCGTCCATGCGCGTTAAGGAATGTTTCTATCCTGTTCATGGCATAGCTCTGCAGATAGTCTTCGGCACTGAAATGCTCGTCGTCCCGCAGGCCCAATTCCTTGATTTTTGCCTGACATTTTGGGCATTGCTCCCAGCGTACTTTAGGACATTCGTCCCCTCCTATGTGTATGTACTCTGAAGGGAAAATCTCCATAAGTTCAGTGAGAATATCCTCGAGCATCTTGTAGGACTTCTCATTGCCTGCGCACAGTACATCATCTGATACTCCCCAGGTAGTGCGCACTTCGTAAGGGCCTCCTGTGCAACCAAGATGAGGATATGCAGCAACTATGGCCTGAGTATGGCCGGGAAGGTCTATTTCAGGCACTATGCTTATACCCTTTGACGCCGCATAAGACACAAGTTCCTTAAGTTCTTCCTTTGTATAGTAACCACCGTAAGGGATGCCGTCGTCAGAAGAGAAGTCGTTGCCAATCATTGTACCTTTACGCCAGGCACCTATCTCCGTCAGCTTAGGATGGCTCTTGATTTCCACCCTCCAGCCCTGGTCGTCGGTCAGGTGCAGATGTAGACGGTTCAGCTTGTGGATTTCCATCAGGTCTATGTAGCGGTGCAGGTCCTGTATTGAGAAAATATGTCTTGCTACGTCAAGCATCAGACCTCTATAGTCGAAACGAGGCCAGTCATGTATATGCAAAGCAGGAATTTCAAGCTTTTCTGCCTTTGAGTCTGACCATATTTCTGCAGGCAGCAGCTGTTTGAGTGTCTGTATGGCATAAACGAATCCGTTGAGAGCAGAAGCCTTCACTTCTAAACTTCCTTCCCTGCTGTCTATGCTATATTCTTCAGGGCCAAATGAGTTATCAACAATGAAATTAGCGCTTGAAGCCGTGCCGCCTTGCATGCCCTTTAAATGCAGCAACTCTTCAAATTTCTGTACATAAGACAGGCTTGCCTGGTCCATATGTTCATCAAGAATGAAAGAGGTCTGTTCAAAGCAGAATCTGCCTTTATGGATCTGAACCTCCTGAGGCATAGGGATGACATTGACAACTGTCTCATTATCAGAGCATGAAGTCATAATCAACAAAGTCAGTAAGCTAGCCAAGCATTGTATATGTTTCATATCGGACTAATTTTTGTCCAATATACAAAAAAATACAGAAATGAGGGTAGCTGAAATCACCTCAGTTACCCTCATTTCTTGTGACTCCTACAGGATTCAAACCTGTAACCTTTTGATCCGTAGTCAAATGCTCTATTCAGTTGAGCTAAGGAGCCATTCGAGTCTTGCGACTCTATCTTGAGTAATTACTCGCCTTTTGGACCGTTGTACTTCTTCTCTTTGATGCGAGCCTTCTTACCTGAAAGGTTGCGGAGATAGAAGATTCTAGCACGGCGAACTTTACCTACTTTGTTGAGCTCTATTGAGTCGATGAATGGTGACTCAAATGGGAAAATCCTTTCAACACCTACACCGTTGCTGATCTTGCGAACTGTAAAGGTTTTGGTTGCTGGAGTAGCACCTTTAATCTGGATAACTACACCTTTGAATTTCTGCTCGCGCTCTTTGTCGCCCTCTTTGATTTTGTAAGTGACAGTAATTGTGTCACCTGCTTTGAATGCTGGGTATGAAGCAGTTTTTCCGCTCTGGAAAGCCTCTTCTACAAGTTTGATAAAGTCCATTGTCAAAAATCTTATTTAAAGTGCAACGATGAAGCTTTTTTACCCTTAAAGCCTTAGAGGTTGCTGTTTCGGAATGCAAAGATAGAACTATTTTTTGGAACTGCAAAACTTTTTGCAAAAATTTCAATCGACCTTGAAGCTGTCGGCATTTTCCATCTTCTCAAGCAAGTCACGGTCGCGCCAACTCATTTTCTTAGGTATGAATACCTCTATCTGAACATAAAGGTCGCCCTTGCTTCCTCCGAAACTGAAATTATTTCCTGTAGGAAGTCCCTTGCCCTTGACCTTCACAACTGTACCCGACTGGGTGCCGGCATCTATCTTCACCTTAACGCTTCCATCAAGAGTCTTCACTTCGATTTCACCGCCCTTGATGGCCTGAGGTATGCTGATTTTCTTCGAAGTCAGCAGATTCGGACCCTGACGTTTGAAGTTTTCATGCTCAAGCTCCTGAATCACGATGAGCAGGTCGCCGTTGATTCCGTCTTTGCCTGCAGAATGGCCTTCGCCCCTGACAACCATCTGAACTCCATCCTCCACACCTGCAGGTATGTTCACTTTCAAAGTTTCTTTCTTGCGTACAAGACCGCTGCCTGAACACTTCCTGCAAGGATTTTCCACAAGTTTGCCCGTGCCTCCACACTGCTGACAAGTTGACACGGTGTATCCCATCCCCATGCCGAACAGTCCTCTGGTCTGCTGCTTTATCTGGCCGGTTCCGTTACATGCAGGACAGGTTTTGACATCGTTTGGATTCTTGGTTCCTACTCCGTTGCAGTCAGGGCAAGGACGGTTTCTTTCAAGTGTGATTTCTTTCTCGCAGCCATTGGCTATTTCCTCCAAAGTAAGGTTCACACGAGTGCGTATGTCCCTTCCGCGTGCTACCCTCGGGCCCTGATCCTGGTTCGAACCGAAACCGCCGAATCCCCCAAAGCCGCTGAAAGCGCCCCCGAAAAGATCCTTGAGTATATCGTTGATATCATTGAAGCCGCCGCTTTCGAAACCTCCGAATCCTCCAGAACCGGCGCTGCCGTCAACTCCGGCATGTCCGAACTGGTCGTATTTCTTCCTTTTCTCCGGATCAGAGAGTACCGAATAGGCTTCAGCCGCATCCTTATACTTTTCCTCAGCTTCCTTGTTGCCCGGATTCTTGTGCGGATGCCACTTCATCGCAGCATCGCGGAAAGCTTTCTTTATCTCATCGGCACTTGCAGTCTTTGAAACTCCAAGTATCTCGTAATAATCTCTTTTTGCCATAGGTTCAAACTATTGTGCTACCACAACTTTCGCGTAACGTATTACTTTCTCGCCAAGCATGTAGCCGTTCTGGATAATATCGAATACCATTCCTTTCTTGGATTCTTCAGGAGCCGGGAACTGGGCCACAGCCTCCATAAACTCAACGTCAAATGGCTTGTCAGCTACCTCTATCTTCTTGAGTCCCTTAGCCTTGAGCACATTAAGCATCTTGTTGTATATCATCTCTGTGCCTTCCTTGGCCGCTGCGCTGTCAGTACTTTCGCCCAGCACCTTGAGAGCACGTTCGCAATCGTCGATTACCGGAAGTATCTCAAGAATGAGTTTCTCATTTGCTGTAGAAATCAGATCCAGACGCTCGGCTGCGCTGCGGCGGCGATAGTTCTCGAATTCCGCCATCAGACGTATGTAATCATCTTTTTCCTTTGCGAGCTGAGTTTCGAGCTCTTCTATGCGTTGTCTGGCCTTTTTACCGAAGAATTTGTCTTTTCCTATCATTTCATGTTCCTCATCAAGCTCCTCTTGTGCCATTTCTTCCTGAGCCTCATCATCTGAAGTCCCACATGAAGAATCCACGGCATTATCCTGAGAGCACTCCTGCGCAGTTTCAGCAGTTTCCTGATTATCTGTTGTTTCCTGAACAAGCTCCTCAGCCTGTTCCATGTCTTTTATATCTTTAGTTTCCATATTTTTTTACGATTTTCTGCCGCCGGGTCTATCACAAAATACAGACCAAGTGTATAAGACTGCCAATTTGTCAGTCAAAAACAAGTCCGCGACAGAAATGCAAAGTTAGCAAGATTTTTGTCCAATACCTCATAAATTTGCGTATAGAGCCAAATATGCTTATATTTGCCGACTAATATATATCTGTCTCTTATACA
>CAMFRR010000097.1 GCA_945982095.1 uncultured Bacteroidales bacterium | reverse complement strand
CACATGGCTGAAGCTTCCTCCCATAATGAGACCGGGGATGATGAGCATCAATCCGCCGGCCGCCAGTGAGTAGCCTGTACCCACGAATATGTTTACACGTTTGCCCAGACCTCTGGTGAGCAAGCCGGCGCAAGATGAACAAAGGGCGTTGAGAATGATCATGCCGTCACCCAACCAGGTGAATTCCTCCCTTGTGCCCGTGGTGGAGCTTCCGAAATCCAGGTTGAGGGCAAGAACTCCGCATATGCCCACTGCGCAGCCCACAGTCTTGCGTATGGTGAGCTTGTCGCTCTTGAAGAAGATACAGGCCAGAATCACCAGCAGGAAGGTGCCCAGTGAATTGAGTATGGATGCCCTGGACCCGGCGCTGTGTGACAGTCCTATATAAAAGAAGGCATAATGCAGGGTGGTGTTCAACAAGGCAAAGAGCAGGACATAAGCCCAAGACCCTTTACCTTTGATGGAGAAATCCATATTGCGACTCTTTGCCACAGCAAGAATCAGCAGACCCGAAAGGCAGAAACGTATACCGGCAAACAGCATCTTGCTGCCTGTCATATCGGGACTGATGCCCCATTCGACGAATCCGAGCTTGATAAGGGGATAGGCCCAGCCCCAAAGCATAGCCGCCGTGAGGGCTAAGAGCGCCACATATCCCGGCTTCTGGAATATGGAAGTCTTTTCCAAAGCCTGAGCTTATTTTTTTGTTGTTTCAGCTGCCTTTTTCAGTTCTTCCAGCAAATCTTCCTCGCTGCCGGGATTATATCCTGTGTGAGAATACACCACTTTACCGTTCGGATTGATGATGAAGAGTTGAGGTGTCTGCACCACATTCATAGCCCTCTTGAAATCGCTGTTTACGTCGAAAAGCAGTATGAATGCATCCCAGCCGTGGCTGTCGGTAAGGCTCTTTGCCCTTGCCAGGAAGCGGGTGTCGTCCGTAGACACAGCCACTACCCTGAAATCCAGCTGCTCCTTCCACTCGTCGAAAAGCTCATTGATGGCGTCAAGCTCCTGAATGCAAGGCTTGCAGTTCACTGACCAGAATGAGATGATGGCAGGCGTTTTGCCATCTGCGAGGGTTTTGGTGTCAAATTTTGCTCCAGAGTGGTCTTCCACCTGAATCGAAGCAAGTTGAGCATTAGCAGAAAGACCGAAGAATGCGGTGAAGAGAAGGGAAATGAGAAACTTTTTCATAGCCTTAATTTATAAGTAAGTCACAAATATACCAAAAGCCCTCAAAAAAATCTTGTTTTTTGGAAAAATGTTTTACTTTTGCAGCCATATTTCCTTGCCTGAACTGATATTCAATATCAATTAAAATCATAAAATTATGAAAAACAAACTTCTCTCCCTCCTTCTTGGAGCAGCTGCCCTCGTTGGCGCAATAAGCTCATGTAAGGAGCCTGCACAGCCGAAAACTCCTTCGGCTTCCGTAACTGCAGTATCGCAGGATGTAAGCAGCGCAGTATTCGAGGTTTCGACTGAGAATATCTACGATTTTGCCTATCTTGTTACTGAGGCAGCAACAGATGCTCCAACAGAAGCTCTCTTTGTATATCGTGACGGTGTTACCGGACAGCTTGACGAGTCGGGCCATGCAAGTGTGACCATCAGCGGTCTCAACCCTGTAAGCGAGTACAATGTGACTTTCGCATTCAAGATTGATGAGCAGACCTACTTCAGCGCCATGCTGAAAGAGAACTTCACCACAAAAGATGTTACGGATGACGTTACTCTGCTTGGCACTTATGCTGACGGTTTCAAACTTCACATACGCGTTCCGGAGTCAGTAAAGAACAGCGAAGGCAAACGTGGAATACGCTATGGCATAGGTTCACTTGCCATGTATCTGAACGGCAAGAATTCAATGTGGGGCATTTCTCCAGATTCCGATATGCTCCTTATGAACGGTCAGAAATGGATTACAGAGGACACCGTATTCGACTGGAACAACTCCAATCTCTACGAACTTGATGAGAACGGCAATCAAATCCTCGATGAGTGGTCAGGCGAGCCTGTGCTTCTCCACACTCCTTTCATTCCAGGTGAGCCTATCATACTCACAGCTGGTGAATATGAGTGGACTGATGAGGACCTTATGGGCTGGGGATATGGCGGATATTTCATACCGATGTTCAACACCGATGCTTATTATGAGGCCATAGGTGGCGGCG
This sequence comes from uncultured Bacteroidales bacterium, assembly GCA_945982095.1. GTDB lineage: Bacteria > Bacteroidota > Bacteroidia > Bacteroidales > UBA932 > Cryptobacteroides. The sequence continues at coordinate 2,763 of CAMFRR010000097.1, read as the reverse complement.
GATGGGGCCCATGGTCTGCTGATTTCGACCAAAGCCCTACATTTGAAGATGACCCTTACTGGACTGGTTTCTTCACACGTAAATTGTTCAGAACCAGCATGCCTGAGACTATGGAAGAAGGCGTAAGCGTGGATTATGCCGTAGGCGCAACCAAGGGAACAATACGTCTTACTCCAGACCCTAAAGTTGTGAGATACTCTGTCTTCATCACACCAGACTATGACCTTGATATGTATCTCGACCAGCTCCTGCTTGGCAACGAAGAGTATATGCAGTGGTTTGTGGCTTCTTATCCTGGCGCCATGCTCGCCGGCTGTATGACTATCACTGATGTGGAAGAGCCTACCGAGCTTGTCCTTGAGGATATGTACTATCTTGAGCCAGAGACAGATTATCATCTCTTCATCACTTCTATGGGTTCTGAGGACGGCATGATTCAGAGTTTCCAGCACGAGACTTTCAAGACAACAGCCAAGACTATGCCTGCTCCAGAAATCTCTGTGTCAGCCATAAGCAACCCAAGCGGTACCGAGTCTCCATATGAGGTTTGGTTCAATGTAAAATGTACAAGCCATAATGCTTTTAGCGGCAAATATGCAGCCAATTACGAGCGTGAATGGGCAATGACCCTCAACCAAGGCATCGATTACAATTCAATCGCAGCACAGGGCAACAGGTTCAGCGACGCTGATATTGCACAGATCAACTCTGCCGAAGGTATGGATATGATGTTCTCAACTCTTCCTGGTCAGGAGACACGTCTCGCCATCCTGCTCTTCAACGAGGAGGAGACATGTAATACTCTTGAAGAAGGCTGCTCCGCCATGGCAATTGCCAAGGCCATTGATGAGCCTTCAAAAGAGAAAGTTGAAAGCTCACTCTTTGACGAGCTGACAGGTGACTGGACAATGACAGCAAACCCTCTCAAGAGCGTATACAACAACACTACCTTCAACTATGACTGGGTATCTGCCGGTGAGCAGAGCTGCAAAGTGAGCATATCAAAAGGCTTCACTTATCCAGAAACCCTCACCGATGACGTATATGAGACATACAACAAGCTGCTCAATATGGACAAAGCTGCCGTTGACGCTCTTTACGACGAGTTCAAGGCTGAGGTAGACATATTCAACAAGAAACTCGAAAGCCAGAACCAGCTCGTGGCCCTCGGCTTCGGATTCGACAATCCTGATGATTACTACGGTCCTTGGTACACTCTGAACACTCCATACGATCTGTTCTGCAGCGACAGCTACAACGGATATGACAATCAGTCAATACTTTATGATTGCGGTCCTAAGTGGTTCATTGAAATCAAGGCTGACGGCAGCGTGACTGTGCCATTCAGCGACACCTTTATGTGTCCTATGAGCGTACCTGGCTATTACCCAATATATCTCACTGCAACTAACCTTGACAACGGATACATCTCAGGTACAGGCAGCACCTCAAATCCATACCTCGAGTTCCCTATCACCGTTGCTTCCGACAAGCAGAGCTTCACCTGGAATCCTCTGATGTACAACGAGCTTCCTTACTATCCTACCGCAATGTATTTTATGTACGGTTACGGATATGCAGCCGGTTATACAAACGCTTCCGAGCTCAGCTTCACCAAAGGCTACACAGAGCCTGCTCAGACTGCAAGCGTGAAGAGCGTAAACGCCAACTACAAGTCTATGCAGATGGCCAGCGCCAACGGCAGGGCCCACAAGGCCAGCTCGCCTGCAAAACGCAGGACTTCGTTCAAGGCAATGAAGAAGTGCAACAAGCTTACATACGAAATCAAACAACTGAAGCAGAATGCGAAATAAGCTGAAACTGCTGACAGCCACATTTTTAGGTCTGATGTGCTGGACTATGTCCAGCGCTCAGACTTTCTTTGATAAAATGAGGTTCTCAGCCAGCCTGGAGTCCAACAATATATATTATGTCCAGGATAAGAATTTTGATGCCGAGCTGCCCGAAGACCGATTTGGATCCAACAGCTATCTCAAGCTGGATCTGGGCTACGGCCAGTTTTCTGCAGGTATGCAGCTGGAGGCCTATCTTCCCGCTCTCTATGGCTTCGAAATCAACCAGATACCAGGGTACAAAAAGTTCATTCTGGGTTCCAAGTACATAAGTTGGAAAAACGACTTTATGGGCGTATATGCAGGCAATATCTACGACCAGTTCGGAAACGGCCTCATCTACCGCTCATATGAGGACCGTGCCTTGGGCCTGAACAACAGCCTCGAAGGCGTACAGGCGTCTTTCAACATCAAGGACTATGTACGCTTCAAAGCAATGATAGGACGACCACGTTTCCTGGATTCCTATGCCTCTTCGTGGGTAAGGGGCGCCGACCTGGTGCTCGACATAGCCACCATGGCCAAACTTCAGGGAATTAACCTTGCATTGGAGGGAGCATTCGTCAATCGCTACGAATCACTTTACGATACTGATAATAACCTGCATACCCTTGTGGACATGACAGGCCAGGATACTCCAAATGTAAACATGGCCTCCGCGTCCCTTGACTTCGGATGGAACGGCCTCTCGCTCAAGGCTGAGTACGCCTACAAGACCAAAGACGTGTACAATTACCAGCTCAGCAAAGGCTACGCTGCTTTTGTTGAGGCTCTTTATTCATGGAAGACCCTGAGTGTCAGCGGCTCATTCAGACTGCTTGACCATATGGGTACAATGCTCACCCTGGCTTCTTCTGAACCTTTCGTGTGCAACAACCTGAATTATCTCCCGGCACTTACACGCCAGTAT
>CAMFRR010000096.1 GCA_945982095.1 uncultured Bacteroidales bacterium | reverse complement strand
TCTGTCCTCTGAAGAAACTGTAAGTTTCTTGCGGCCGTGACGACGGCGAGATGCCAGAACCCTGCGACCATTTGCAGAAGCCATTCTCTCGCGGAAGCCGTGTTTGTTGCGGCGTTTGCGCTGTGAAGGTTGGAATGTTCTTTTCATATCTTTGTATTTTTATTTTTTCGCAAAATTGGGACTGCAAATTTATGTTATTTTTGGGAAACTGCCAAATTTACTATCAACTTTTCTCCAAAGTATTCATCTTTCAGCACAGAATCAAGCTTCCAAATCTCAGTGGCAGGCATTTTTTTCCCAAATCGCTTCCATGCGGACTCCAATTCGGCGCACATGTCACCTCCTTTGAGGTACAAAATGCTGCTGCCGTATCGTCCCAGCACCCATGGGAGAAAATTTTCAAGTGAAGTTACCGCCCTCGACACTACATAGTCCCAGTTCCCGGGCAGTTCCTCCACCCTTTTATGTACACATTCTACATTGCTCAGGCCCATCTCCCTCGCCACTTCGGATGCCACTTTCACCTTTTTGCCTATGGAGTCGCAGAGGGTAAAGCGGGTGTTCGGGAATATTGCGGCAAGGGGTATTCCGGGGAAACCGCCTCCACAGCCAACATCCAACACGCTTATCCCACCCTCGCACCAGCGCTTGAACTCAGCCGGCTTTTCTTTTTCGAGGTAAAAGGCTATGCACAGAGAGTGCAATATATGGTGTTCGAAAACATTGTCTATATCCTTGCGTGATATTACGTTGATTTTGGCATTCCACTCCTTGTAAAGTGCGGACATCTTTTCGAAATCCACTGAAGCCATGCGCTGAATACAGCCATCCAGGCCTTCGCGCACCAGATAATCCGGAAGATTCTGCATCATATATTCTCTTCGTTCTCGTCCATTTTCTTGATTAAGTTCTCCTTGGCTCTCTTAACCTTGGTCTTGATGGTATTCAAAGGCAGGCCTGTCTTGTCGGCCACTTCCTGATAGCCGAAATTGTCCAGGAACACCAGCTGGGCCACTTCGCGGTAGGTCTCAGGCAGCCCATTGATTGCCGCCACAAGCTCATCGTATTCCTGACTGTTGATTACCTCATGTTCGGGATTCCTGTCCTGAATAGCCAATTCTTTGAGGCTGAGGTCATTGTCCAGTGAGTCCATGGGCATTTTTATGGCAGTGCGCCCACTTTTGTCCATATGGTCGAAAGCCGTATTGCGGGCAATGCGGTACAACCAGGTGCTGAATTTATATGTAGGGTCGTAGCTGTCAATCTGTGAGAAAGCCTTCTGGAAACTTTCCAGCATCACATCCTCAGCTTCCTCGCGCTGAGTGATATAGCGCAAAACATGGGCCTGCACCCCTGCCTTGTGGCGGTCGTACAGCACCAGAAAGGCGCTCTGATTGCCTTGGCAGGCCAGGGTTGCCAACTGCGCATCGCTATGATTAGTGAGCTTCAAGCCAGTTTCCTCCATGATTGCACTCCACCGTAAGCGGTACGGACAGGGTGACTACGTTTTCCATTTCCTCTTTGATGATGGCCTCGAGCTTCTCAAGTTCGGCTTTAGGAGCCTCGAAAAGGAGCTCATCGTGAATCTGCAGAACCATGCGGCTGCGCATGCCTTCCTGCTCCAGACGTCTGGAGAGATTTATCATAGCCATTTTTATTATGTCCGCAGCGGTTCCCTGAATTGGAGCATTGACCGCATTCCTCTCTGCAAGGGCGCGTACATTGGCATTGCGTGAATTGATGTCGGGCAGATAGCGCCTGCGTCCGAACAGGGTCTGGACATATGACTTCTCGGCAGCTTCGGCCTTGGAATTCTCAATCCATCGCTCAATTGAAGGGAAGCCCGCGAAGTAATCTTCAATGATCTTTTTTGCAGCTACCCTCGGAATGTGAAGGCGCTGTGAAAGACCGAAGGCTGAGATTCCGTATATTATGCCGAAATTCGCTGTCTTGGCAGTACGGCGCATGGCCGGGCTGACCTCGTCTATTGGGACATTGAATATCTTGGCAGCTGTTGCCGCATGTATATCCTGGCCGAGGCAGAAGGCCTGACGCATATTTTCGTCTGCGCAAAAATGGGCCATGAGCCTCAGCTCAATCTGTGAATAGTCGGCCGACACTATGACGCTGTCCTTATCCTCAGCGCAGAAGGCCTTACGGATTTCCCTGCCACGGTCGGTGCGTATGGGGATATTCTGAAGATTAGGCCTGGAAGAGCTGAGACGCCCCGTGGCAGTGAGGGCCTGATTGAAGCTGCTGTGTATGCGTCCGTCCCGCTCCGAAACCCAGGTCCCGAAAGGCTCAATGTAGGTTCCAAGCAGTTTCTTTACGGCGCGATACTCCAGTATCTCGTTGATTATAGGGAATTTGTCGGCATAATTCAGCAGAGTTTCCTCATCCGTAGGATAGCTGTACCTCGCATCTTTCTTCGGCTTCACTTTGGGATCAATGCCCAGAGATTCGAACAGCATCACTCCCACCTGCTTCGGAGAGGCCAGGTTGATGTTGGGGTCGCCGCACATCTGGCGTACCCGGGCTTCTATCTCCACCAACTCCTGTTGCAAAGAGCCGGCGTAGGATTCAAGAACCCCCAGGTCTACTTTCACCCCATCCCTCTCCATTTTGGCAAGTACCTTCTGCAGAGGTTCTTCCATGCTATAGAAAAGCTCTGTGAGCCCCATCCCGGCCAAATCCTTGTGAATGGCGGGATCCAGCAAAAGGGACACCAACGCCTCCTTGGCCATTGAGGAATCATCGCTCTTTTCCTCTTCCACAGCGTCGAACAGCCCCAGGGATTCATTCGCGGCAGCCGGCGTATCTTCCTCCATATTTATATTGAGGTATGAACGGCAAAGCAGTTCTATCTTGTGGCTTTTCTCAGGGTTCACAAGATAGTGCATGAGTTCCAGGTCATCGAGCTTGCCCTGCAGCCTTATGTCGTGATTGAGCAGCAGGTTTATTGCCGACTTGAGCCTGTAGCCACACTTTGTGACGGAGGCATCCTCGAGTATGGAGGCATATGCTGCTGGTTCGGATTCTGAAATATAATGGTTCTGCCCTTCGTGTGTTGCCAGCACAATACGGCTGATAGGGGAGAATACCCCTTCTGTCAATGGTAGGACATTGATTGAGCAAAGTCCGCTTTCCCTTGCCTTGACGCAAAACTGTTCAGGAGCCAGGTTCTTCCAACTTGGCAGGTCAGTGGTCTTTTTGGTTAGGGGTGCTCCTGCAGCCAGATGAAGGTGGCGCATAAGAGAATTGAACTCATAATGCTCGAACAACTCTTGCGCTGAGGCATCGTGCTCTGTGGCAAGGACCATGTCGTTGAGGCTCAGTCCAGTGTCAATGTCGCTCTTTATTGTGACCAGGGTCTTGCTGAGGGCAATGTGGCTTTCGGCTTCCCTGAACTTTTTCTGCTGGGCAGGGCTCAATTCGGAAATATGTGCGTATATATTCTCCACACTGCCATATTTCTTGAGCAGTTTTGAGGCACTCACTTCGCCTATTCCGTTGACTCCCGGCACATTGTCGGCCGAGTCTCCGCAGAGGGTGAGCCAGTCTATCACCTGAAGGGTGTTGTCCAGACCATATTTTTCACACACCTTATTTTCATCATACACTTCATCCTCTGCTCCGGCCTTTCCCGGCTTGAGTTGATACAGATGCGGACGCACCAGTTGGGCGAAATCCTTGTCCGGAGTCACCATGTATACCTCAGCCCCCGCTTTGGCCCCCATGATGGCAATGGAACCCAGGACATCGTCACCTTCGAAGCCCGGAATCATCACTACGGGTATGCGCAGCGAAGAACAAAGCTTGGTGAGGGGCTCCAGAGCCTGGATTACGAGTTCGGGAGTAGCGCTGCGAGTCCCCTTGTAATCGGGATACAGTTCATGCCTGAAAGTTTTTCCCGGAGGGTCGAAACATATCGCGAGATGTGTGGGTTTCTTGCTTTCGATCAGCTCCAGCACATATTTCATGAAGCCGAACAATATGGAAACATCCTCGCCCTTGGAATTTATCATGGGCCGTCTCAGGAATGCGTAATACATCCTGAATATCAGAGAATGACCGTCAATCAGATATAGTTTGTCAAACATAACTCTCGTGCGTAGCCTTCTTGTCTCATGTGTAGCCTTCTTGGCCACGAAACATGCAATTTACACATTTTAACGCGATAGTCCAAAAAATTCATTACCTTTGTTCCTGACGCGAAGAGGTTTGTGCGGTAGGAAACAGTTTCGCAAGTGCCGCAAACCTCAGAATCACGATTATTCATTACTTGCGGAACTTGAGTTGTATACCATGAAAAAAGTATTGCTTAGCTTATTGGCCTGCGCCCTCATCCCGGCTGTGGGTGCCCTGGCACAGACAGGTACAAAAGCCGAGACTTGCCAGAAAGGAAGTCTCAGCCCGGAAGTTCTAACTGAAATCTCAAAGGGATGGGAAGGCACGGCCTCTGACAAGGCCTTGCGCAATGCCTTGAATGCCACAAGTATAAAGGCTTTGTCCCTGAATGCAGAGAATGCGCCTATGATTGACACTGAATTCTCTGACAAGGTCAAGACCAAGGGTATTACAGACCAGAAGCAGAGCGGACGTTGCTGGCTGTTCACCGGACTCAATGTTCTCAGGGCTGCCGCTATAGATAAGCATGATCTGGACAAGCTGGTGTTCTCGCAGAATTATCTCTTTTTCTATGACCAGCTTGAGAAAGCCAACCTTTTCCTCCAGGCCATTATAGACACAAGGAATATGCCTCTGGACTCGCGCGAAGTGGATTGGCTGTTGAGCAATCCTATTGGCGATGGCGGTACATTCACCGGCGTGGCGAATCTGGTGATGAAATATGGAGTGGTGCCTGCCAACGTTATGCCTGAGACCTATGTATCAAACAGTACCTCACAGATGTCGGGCCAACTGAAGATATTGCTGCGCCAGTCTGC
>CAMFRR010000095.1 GCA_945982095.1 uncultured Bacteroidales bacterium | reverse complement strand
GGCAGATAGCCATTGCCGACTCTTTGGAACAGGTAAATAAGCTGCGTCAGAAAGAAAGGGAGGAAGCTGAGAAGCGGCAAAAGCAGCTTGACAGCCTCGCCACAGCTGATTCACTGGACCATGAAGCAATAAAACTGGATTCCCTGGGACTCGACGGCCTGAAACTCGATTCTTTAGGACGGGATTCCCTTAATCTGGATAAGCTGAGCCTCGATGCTCTGAAATCCGGCTCAATGAAACGAGACAGCTTGGGACGAGAGCTTGCGGCAAAGGCAGAGTCGGACAGCCTTACCCTTGCAGTACCGGATAGCCTCGCTATGGGACTTGACACTTTAGCTGCAGCAAAAAGCGCAAAGGAGCTGGAGCGTGAGGCAAAGGAGGCAGCCAGACAGGCCCGCAAGGCCGAACTCCAGGCCAAACGTGAAGCCAAGCAGGCAGCACTTGAGGCCAAATGGGCCGAACAGGATGCGCGTGATGCCCTGAAAGAGGCAGAAAAACTGGCCAGAAAAAAAGCGAGGGAAAAGAAGAAAATTGAAAAGCAAATCAAGCGTTTAGAGAAGGAAAAAGAGAGAGAAGACGCATTGATTGAGAAATTAAGACAGAAATATTTGAAGAAAGTTGATAAAAAATTTGCAGCCTGAGGAAAAATTTGTATCTTTGCACTCCCATATTAAGGGAACGGTACTTGGTGGGTTCGTATAACGGTTAGTACATAAGATTTTCATTCTTGTAATAGGAGTTCGACTCTCCTACCCACTACCAAAATAAAAAAAGAAAACAATGGCAAATCACGCATCCGCAAAAAAGCGCACTCGCCAGAGCGAAACGCGCAGATTGCATAACAGGTATTATGCAAAAACTACAAGGAACGCTATACGCGACCTTCGTAACGACAAGAACAAGGAGACTGCAGAAGCTAACGCTCCTAAAGTTTACGCCATGATCGACAAACTCGCTAAGATTGGCGTTATCCACAAAAACAAAGCAGCGAACCTCAAAAGTGGTCTTGCTCTTTATATCAACAAACTTGCATAAGTATTACAAGTTTTGCAAGCAGAAAATGACCGTATCAAACGATTCGGTCATTTTTTTTGCTAAATTTGCAGGATAGTATGTAAACATAAAAAAATTTTAGACAATATGGAACAGGAGGTAATGACTTTCTCACTTTTGGAGATGGCTGCAAAGGGCGGCTGGCTGATGATAGTCCTGCTGATACTCTCGCTTCTCGCCATCTACATCTTCGGCAAAAAGGTATGGATGATTACGAAGGCGTCAAAGATTGACCGCTACTTCATGAACGATATCCAGGATTATATGCACGCGGGCAAGATACAGAGCGCACAGAGCCTCTGCCAAAAGTATGACTCCCCTATCGCAAGGATGGTGGAAAAAGGCATTGCACTGCGTCACAAGAGTCCGGCAGAAGTGCAGTCGGCGATGGAGAACACAGGAAATGTTGAGGTAGCCCGTCTGGAGAAAGGTCTCACAGGTCTGGCATCTATTGCCGGCGGCGCCCCAATGATAGGTTTCCTCGGAACTGTGACAGGTATGGTGAAAGCCTTCTTCAACATGGCCAACAGCGGCAATAACGTAGACATATCACTTCTGAGCGGCGGTATATATGAGGCCATGATTACAACCGTGGGAGGTCTTATCGTGGGCATCATCGCATATTTCGCATACAACTTCATCGTAAGCCGCGTATCGAACCTCAGCGCCGGAATGGACCAGGCCACAGTGGATATGCTGGACATATTGGAGAGCATGCCTCAGAACATTGAAGAAAAGGAGTAATAACAAATGGCTATCAAGAGAAATATCAAGGCCGAAGCGTCTGCATCCATGCAGTCGATGACAGACCTGGTGTTCCTGCTGCTTATATTTTTCCTTATCACCAGCACCCTCATCAACCCCAATGCCCTCAAGCTTCTGCTTCCGAAGAGCACAGGTCAGGTGTCGGCAAAGGCCACGGTCAGCGTGAGCATCAAGGACTGGCAGGACGGCAACTATTCATTCCATCTGAACGGCAATCAGGAAGCCATAGCTTTTGAGGAAATAGAGGATGGGCTCATAGAGTTGCTCCAGAACGAAGAGGATCCTACCTTCAGCATATTTGCGGACGAAACAGTACCCGTGAAGGAGGTTGTGGCTGTGATGAACATAGCCAAGAGGAACCACTACAAAGTGATAATGGCAACGTCACCGGAATAAGCCGGCGGAAAAGGAATAAAAGCTACAGATGCGACACAAGTCATACATAGAAGAAAGATACCGTCAGAAGTTCAATTCCGAGGTTTTCGGCGCCATTCTAGCAGTTGGCGTCAATCTGTGTATTGTACTGTTCTGCAGTTTCAGCGGACTCAAATACATTTATCCTCCACCTGAGGAAAAAAGCATAATCATTGACTTCGAGGAAATTGAAGCTCCGAAAATAAAGGTCAGGACCAAAGGCAGGGAGCCATCGGCTGAGAATGCCAACCGCAAGAAGCTGGAACTGGTACAGAAGAGCGAGGCACAACACAAGGGTACGAAACAGAACATTCAGAAGGAAGCCACAATCGGGCCTGAAGGCGATGTGGAAGTACCTGAACCGCCACGCGAAGAAGAAATTGACAACAGGGCTCTCTTCCATGCTGCCAAGAACACAAACAAGGACACACTTGCGGCCCAGACCGCCAAAGAAATAAGTGACAGGCTCAAGGCAGGAAATGCTTCAGGCAATGCAGCCAAGGCCGTAATCGAAGGCGCTCCTTCTGCCAGGGTGAAAGGCAGGAGCACGGTGGGAGTTCCACCAAGACCTACTTATGGAGTGCAGAGTCAAGGCACGGTGGTTGTAGAAATATGGGTAGACCAGACAGGCGCAGTTGTCAGGGCTATTCCTGGCTATCAGGGCACCACAGTTACAGACAAAGCCCTGTGGAAAGCAGCAACCCAGGCCGCCCTGAAGGCAAAGTTCAACCCTGACCCTGAAGCCAAAGAACAGCAACAAGGAACAATCACATACATATTTACACTAAAGTAGAACTATGGAAATCAAGAAATCAGGTCGTAGGGATTACGACAGGCAGGCAAGCCCCCGTAGAGATTACGACGGCAAGCCATCACGCAACAACGAGGGCCGCAGAGGCGAAACACGCAGCTCATTCGGAGCAAAGAAAGCCTATGGCAATGGAAAACCCTCATTCGGTACAAGAAGGTCAGAGGACCATCCAACACGCAGTTCAGAGAACCGCCCTTCACGCAGTTTCGAAGGCCGCGCAACCCGCAACTTCGAGGATCGCCCGGCACGCAGCTTTGAGGGCCGCACAACCCGCAACTTTGAGGAGCGCCCTTCACGCGGATTCGAGGGCCGTACCCTGCGCCCACGCAAGAATAGCGTAAAAAAGGTTCAAGAGGCTCCTGCGAGCGAGATACGCCTCAACAAATTCATAGCCAATTCCGGAATATGCAGCCGCCGCGAGGCAGACCGTCTCATTCAGGCAGGTGCCGTTACAGTGAACGGCGTAGTGGTGACAGAATTGGGCACTAAGGTAAATGTCCGCAAGGATACGGTACTTTTCGGAGACCAGAAGTTGCGTGGAGAAGAGAAGGTTTATCTGGTGATGAACAAGCCTAAAGGCTTCGTTACCACCACTTCAGACCCTCATGCCGAGCAGACTGTAATGGACCTGCTCACAAAATGTCCTACACGCGTATTCCCTGTAGGACGTCTGGACAAGAACACTACGGGTGTGCTGATGTTCACCAATGACGGCGAATTGTCGGAGAAGCTCACCCACCCTTCATACAATAAGAAGAAAATTTACGAAGTTACCCTTGACAAGGTGCTTTCACAGGAGCATTTCGAGCAGATACTCAGCGGAGTGACCCTTGAGGACGGTGTAATCAGCGCTGACAACCTCAGCTTTGTGGACGCGAAGGACCGCCGCAAGATGGGAATAGAAATCCACAGCGGCAAGAACCGTATCGTGCGCCGCATCTTCGAGAGTCTGGGCTATCAGGTAAAGGGCCTGGACCGCGTTTACTTCGCCGGCCTCACCAAGAAGGGAATCAAGCGCGGACAGTGGCGCTATCTCAGTGAGGGCGAGGTTAATATACTCAAAATGGGAGCTTTCAATTAAAATAACCAATATCATCGACACGGCATGGCAAAGCAGCATAAGGCAGGATTCGTCAACATCATAGGCAACCCTAATGTAGGAAAAAGCACATTGATGAACGCCCTCGTGGGCGAGAAACTGAGCATAGTCACAGCAAAGGCCCAGACCACGCGCCACCGTATCATGGGAATAGTGAACGGAGAAGACTATCAGATAGTCTATTCCGACACTCCCGGCATACTGAAGCCTAACTACAGGCTGCAGCAGAGCATGCTTGACTTCGTGGACACTGCCATAGGCGATGCTGATGTCATCCTGTACGTGACCGACACCATTGAGAAGGCCGACAAGAATGAGGAATATATTGCCAAACTGCAGAAGCTGGAATGTCCTGTCATCGTGGTTATCAATAAGATAGACATAAGCAAGCAGGACAAGGTAATGGAGCTCATGGCCTGGTGGCAGGAGAAACTGCCCAAGGCTAAGATACTCCCTGCATCGGCCCAGGAAAAATTCAACCTGGACAATATCTTCGATGCAATAGTGGAAGGCATTCCTGTGGCCCCGGCCTGGTACGACAAAGACGTGTTCACTGTACAGAATCTGCGCTTTTTTGCAAGCGAGATATTGCGTGAGAAGATTTTCCTGAACTATAGCGACGAAATACCTTACAGCGTACAGGTTGAAATCGAAGAGTTCAAAGAGGGGGCGGAGCGCTATGACATACGTGCCGTAATATATGTAATGCGCGAATCGCAGAAAGGCATAATTATTGGCAAAGGCGGCGCGGCGCTGAAAAAGACCTGTCTCTTATACACATCTCCGAGCCCACGAGACGGACTCCTATC
>CAMFRR010000094.1 GCA_945982095.1 uncultured Bacteroidales bacterium | reverse complement strand
CCTCCAGATGTCAAATATGTGGTAGTAAGCAAGTTCCGCCCTTTGGAACAACTTCAGGAGGCATACGGGGCAGGAATGAGGATTTTTGCGGAGAGCCGTCCGGCCGAACTTGCTGCAAAGGCCGCTGCCCTGCCCTCTGACATACATTGGCATTTCATAGGACATCTGCAGACAAACAAACTCAAAATGGTGCTCCCATATGCCGAACTCATACACAGCGCCGACTCCCTAAGACTGCTCGAAGCCATTGAACGCTACTGCTGCGCTCAAGCTATGAACAATGTCAATGTCCTGATGGAAATTCACGTAGCGGCAGAAGAAAGCAAACAGGGCTTCAGCCCTGAAGAAGCCATAAGCTTTTTCGAGAATTCAGATTTCCGCAACTATACTCACATCAGTTTCTGCGGGCTGATGGGCATGGCCACAAACACGGATGACAGTGCACGCATAGAAGCAGACTTTGCAACGATGAACAGTCTTTTCCAGCGCATAAAAAACATGGACAACTGCCCTGAATCTTTCAGAGAGCTGTCCATTGGAATGAGTGACGACTATCTTCTGGCACTGAAACATGGGTCAACCATGGTGCGCATAGGCAGCGCCAGTTTTGAATAAACGTCAGGCCGTGGCTTTCTCGGCTATAAGTTCTTTTACAAGTTCAATGATGTCATGGCAGGCCTGATGGTTGATGGTCTCCTCCTGGGCCATAAGCATTTTATCCCGGCAAGTCTGGTCATAACATAGGCGCATGGCCGCATAAGCTTGAGTTTCAAGGGATTCCGCGCTAAGCGACATTCCGTGACTATTGAAGAAAGCCTTATTGGCATCCTCAAGACCTGCGGTAGCCTCAGTATGAATCATAGGAATGCCTTTAATTGCAGCTTCGGTACTTGTGAGACCGCCAGGCTTGGTAAAAAGCACATCGCTGGCATCCATAAGAAGAGGAATGTCATTGGTGAATCCCAACACTGTCAGTGCCTTGCAGTCAGCAAACTTTTGGGTGAGGCTCTTGCGCACCTTCTCGTTGTTGCCGCATACGCAAATCACTCGGTCATTGTCATTCACGAGTTCGAGCAGAGACTGTATCTGATGCTCAAGATTGCCGAAGCCCATGGAGCCTGACATGAGCAGGAACCACTTGCCTCCAGGATCTCGAGGCACTATGCCATACATCTTGCGTATTTTGTTTCGGGCCTCTTCCTTTTCCGTGTGTTTCATGAACTTTGAATCATCCACAGGAATACCTATAGGTCTTATCCTTTCAGGCTTTACACCTTTCTTGACATATTCCTCTGTCAGGTCCGCATGAGGCATTACCACAGCATCAGTCTCCAATTCGTGAACAAAAGGGATACAGGTGTAATCCGTGGCAATATACAGGGAAGGTATCTTCAATAGCCCCTTGCGCTTTAGATATGTCATGGTTTCTGCAGGAAAAGGATGCGTACATATTACCGCATCATAACCACTGGCCTGCATAAAACGGAAAAGCCTTTTGCCTCTACGCTTGCACACCCAATAGACAGGAGATTTGACATCATCCCCCATCTTGGAGAGCATCATGCTGACCTGTCCGCCCAGGTAATAGAGAAGCTTGAACATATAATTGCTCAGGGAGTGAACATATATGTCAGAGATTTTGCGTGCCGCCCGAGGGCTGAACATGCCTATGGGATCGTATACGTCACAGCTGATTTTCTGGCTGTCCAGGTATTTCTTAAGCGAGCGGGCGGCACTGTTGTGCCCCTCGCCCGTACTGCATGTCAGAATCAGTATCTTCATTAGAATTATTTATACAATGGAGAAGGGTATATGCCCTCGTCAGCAAGCTGGCGGAACTTGGCCACAACAGCAGGCCTGTCCTCTTTGAAAGTCACTCCGAACCAGTGAGATGGGGTGATAAGAACCTCGCAGCTTCCTTCACCGCTGTTGATCATATGATCCACAGCGAATGGGATGTAATACTCCTTCTTGAGTTCGTTGCAGTTCTCCTGGAGGAAGGCTTCGAAAATCTTGTAGGATTTTTCGAAGTAGTCAGGAGTGAATCCCCACATATTCATAGAAACAGGGGCCTCGCCATCGAATTCCTGATGTATGGTGCCGGTGACAGAGTTGTTGCCGTAGCACTTGCCGTCAGCCTCTTTGCGTATCTCGTGGCACTCTTCAACTTTTGTAAGCATATTATTGGCATCACTCTCGCATATGCCGCGTGAAACTCCGCCGCTCTCGCTCAAAGTATGGTCCAGTCTAAATCCCACAAGGCAGAACTGTCCTGTGGTGTTCTCATGAGCGCGCAGCCAGTCACCAAGTATCCTGAAAGACTCTTTGCCATAGAAGTCATCGCCATTGATGACTGCGAAAGGCTCTTTGATTACATCTTTAGCCATAAGCACTGCATGTGCAGTACCCCATGGTTTCACACGCTCAGGATTCAGGGCAAACTGAGATGGAATCTTGTTCAACTCCTGGGTTACGAATACAAACTCCAGAGGTGTGCCGTCAAGGCATTTCACGTTGCCGTATTTTTCTTTGCAATGAGCCTCCATCTGGTCCTTGAAATATTCACGGACAACATACACCACCTTGCCGAATCCGGCCTCAACTGCATCATAAATAGAGTAATCGATTATAGTCTCGCCACAAGGGCCAACGCCGTCCATTTGTTTGAGTCCGCCGTAACGGCTGCCCATACCCGCAGCCAAAACAAGTAATGTTGGTTTCATATTAATTGTGTGTAGTTATGTTTCACAAAGGTAAGAAAAATTACTTATCTTTGCAGCATGGCAAAGAAAAAGAAACTGTCATTCAAGGAAAAGTTGCACTATGCATTCACAGGGAGAGTGGGAGGATATGTAATTATCACGCTCATTTTCACTGCTTTGCTTTTATTCTATCCGGGCAACAACCTCTTTACCTGGATTAAAGCCCGCTACGAAATAAAGGAGCAGGAAAAACTGATGCGCAAATACCAAATCGAAATTATGGAAATGGATGCGCGCATCAAGGAACTCTGCACCAATAGGGACACGCTTGAGAAATTCGCTCGTGAGAACTTCCACTTCGCAAAGCCCGGAGAGGATATTTATCTTGTAGAATAAGGAGGCTTAAAGCCCACTATTCTTTGGTCTGTGCAAGCTTTTCACGTATCTTGGCGTCAATCTCGTCACAGAGCTCCTGATTATCTGTGAGCAGCTGCTTCACCGCCTCGCGGCCCTGAGCAAGCTTAGCATCATTATAGCTGAACCAGCTTCCGCTCTTCTTGATGATTTCCAGTTCGGTACCGAGATCGATGATTTCGCCTATATGGCTTATACCCTCTCCGAAAACAATGTCAAATTCTGCTTTCTTGAAAGGAGGGGCCATCTTGTTCTTTACGATTTTTACCTTGACACGGTTGCCCAGAGCCTCGTCGCCGTCCTTTATCTGTGTTGTACGGCGCACATCCACACGTACTGAAGCATAGAACTTCAGAGCATTTCCGCCTGTGGTGGTTTCAGGGTTTCCGAACAGAACCCCGAGTTTCTCCCTCAACTGGTTGATGAAGATGCAGCAGGTGTTGGTCTTTGAGATATTGCCAGTAAGCTTACGCAAAGCCTGGCTCATAAGCCTGGCCTGAAGGCCCATCTTGCTGTCACCCATTTCGCCTTCTATTTCAGCCTTAGGGGTAAGGGCTGCCACAGAGTCTATGACTATGATGTCAATTGCGCCGCTGCGTATAAGGTTGTCAGCAATTTCGAGAGCCTGCTCACCGTTGTCCGGCTGGGAAATAAGCAGAGTATCCAGATTTACACCCAGATTCTTTGCGTAGCTGCGGTCGAATGCATGCTCTGCGTCTATGATGGCTGCTATGCCTCCGGCCTTCTGGGCCTGCGCGATGGCATGAATCGCAAGGGTAGTCTTTCCTGACGACTCCGGTCCGTAGATTTCCACTACACGGCCACGTGGATAGCCGCCTATGCCCAGGGCATGGTCCAGCGCCAGTGAACCCGAAGGAATCACCTCCACATCCCATTTCGGCTGGTCACCCAGTTTCATGATGGTGCCTTTGCCGTAATCTTTCTCAATCTTGTCCATTGTGGCCTGCAGGGCTTTGAGCTTTGCTGCCTGAAGGTCGGCACTGTTGTTGTTTGCCATTTCTTTTGCCATAACTTTTTAACAAATAGTTGTTGATATCCACTTTTAGCAATGCAGCAAAGTTAATAAATTATTTGTATTTTTGCACTCATGAAACAGAAACTATTGGGACTGACTTTGCCGCAACTGGAGCATGTGGTTCTATCATACGGACTTCCGCGTTTCACTGCCTCACAGATTGCGCAATGGCTATATAAGAAAAAGGTAAAAAGCATTGATGCGATGACCAACCTTTCCAAGGCTGCGAGGGAAAAACTCGCCGCCGATTTTGAGTTGGGTGCCACGGCGCCGATAAGCTCTGTCAGGTCGTCGGACGGAACGGTGAAATATCTGTTTCCGGTAAGCTGCTGCACACGTCCTGCCTCAGGGGAGCGCGAGGCCATATACGAAGAATCTGCCATAGAGGCCGTTATGATACCGGACGGAGACAGGGCAACACTTTGCGTCAGCAGCCAGGCCGGCTGCAAGATGGGCTGCAAATTCTGCATGACGGGACGTCAGGGCTGGCACGGCAACCTTGATGCTGCACAGATTCTAAACCAGATAATCTCCATAGAAGAGTCAGACAAGCTCACCAACATAGTATTCATGGGCATGGGCGAACCCCTGGACAATTATAAAGTTCTTTCCGACGTGCTGGACTGCCTCTGCTCCGATTGGGGCTTCGCATGGAGTCCGAAGCGTATAACTGTCTCATCCATAGGGGTAATACCTCAGCTCAAACGTCTGCTGGACGAGCACAAGTGCCACATAGCCATATCTCTCCATGACCCTTTCCCTGAAGAACGCCTGGAAATTCTGTCTCTTATACACATCTCCGAGCCCACGAGACGGACTCCTATCT
>CAMFRR010000093.1 GCA_945982095.1 uncultured Bacteroidales bacterium | reverse complement strand
AGGCTGTACGTAACTATTATATGGAACTTTCCGGGGGCAGGGAAAGCGTTTCGGTGGAATATCAGGGCGATATGTCTGCACTTGGCGAAGGGGAGGGCTTCATGGATATGCTCATTCAGGCCCGCAACAGGGACAGGTTGCTGAAATACACTTCAGTGGGTGTACAGAGGGATGACCTTGTTTTTCTTATGGATGGTCACGGTATACGCAAATGCGGCTCCCAAGGGCAGCAGAAATCTTTCCTTGTGGCCTTGAAACTGGCCCAATATGACATTATGAAAGAAGCCTGCGGCTTTGCCCCCATACTGCTGCTGGATGATGTGTTCGACAAACTGGATCTGAGCAGGATAAGCAGGCTGATCGGACTGGTCAGCGACAATGCCTACGGGCAGATTTTCATAAGTGATACCAACCGTTCGCGTCTGGAGGAAATAATCAGGAACATTTCTCCGGATGCGAAATATTTCGATGCTTGCGATGGGGAATTTCAAGGCAGTTAAGATGCGCAGGACCAACCCTGAGCCGCTTGGCAACATATTGAAACTTTTCGTTGCGGCGAACGGCTTGGGCTACAGCCTCTTCAATCAGGCGGTCTTCCAGCTTTGGGACAGCCTGAGCGGGGCCGGAATGTACAGTGCCAACAGGTTCTATCGTAAAGGAGTACTTCATGTAACGATACATAGCTCATTGGTACGCAGTCGTTTGATGATGGATTTAGATAATTTGAAAGACCGTATCAACGAGGCCTTGGAAAACAATCCCACTGTGCAATTGTCAGGAATAAAAGAGAAAGTTGAGCGAATAATCCTACATTGACATGTCACGCAAACTGAAAATTGTAATTGATGACAAGATTCCCTTCATAAACGGAGTCTTTGATGATTATGCCCAGACCGTTTTCAAGCCGGGCAAAGATATATGCCATGAGGATCTTGTTGATGCGGATGCCCTTGTGGTGCGTACCCGTACCCATTGTGATTCTGCTCTGCTGGAAGGCACACGTGTGACCCTCATTGCCACTGCTACCATAGGCATGGACCATATTGATGTGGAATGGTGCGAGGCCCACGGGATAGAGGTTGTCAACGCCAAGGGATGCAACGCCGGTGGAGTGATGCAATACGTGTTCTCGGCTTTGTTCGGGGTGTGTTCGCACAATTCCATCTCATTGGACAACAAGACTTTCGGAATAATTGGAGTCGGGAATGTCGGGAGCAAGATAGAGATGATGGCCCGTTACCTGGGTTTCCGCGTCCTGCTCTGTGATCCGCCTCGTGCCCAGGCTGAGGGCCCCGAGGCTTTTGTGGATTTGGATACTTTGCTCAGAGAGTCGGATGTGGTCAGCATGCATGTGCCTTTGAATTCAGAGACTAGGGGTATGGCGGATGATTCATTTTTCCTCAAGATGAAAAGCGGGGCAGTGTTCATCAATGCAGCAAGAGGAGAAATAGTTGTGGATGAAGCCCTTAAGAATGCCCGACCTAAGCTTGGGGCTCTTATCATAGATACTTGGAACAACGAACCAGATATTGACAGGGAACTGCTTGAAATGGCTGATGTTGCCACTCCGCACATAGCCGGGTACAGCTATCAGGGCAAGATGAAGGGTACAGCCATGGCAGTACAGGCTGTGGCAAGGCGTTTCGGCATATACCAGCTTTATAATTTCTATCCTGTTGAAATGCCTGAGGATGTGCCTCAGCGTCTGGATCTGGCAGACAAGACCCAGGGTCAGCGTGCTGCTGTATTCCAGTATAATTACCCTGTCTTCACAGACGATTTCATGTTCAGGATGGATCCGGACAATTTCGAAAAGTTCAGAGAAAATTACAGCTACAGAAGAGAAATTTACATATAAACCCAATTATCAACATGGCTAACTACACTCTTTCAGAAAAAGATCTCAAGGAGATCGGACAATTCAAGACAGGTTTTCCTTGGATGAACATCATTGCTCCGGCAACTCCAGAGAAAGGCATCAAGAAACTTAGTGAAGAGCAGATTGCCGAGGCTGTTGCCAAGGCTGATGCCGCACGTGCGGAGTCTCTGCGCTTCGCGAAGTTCGTACCAGCCTCAGGAGCGGCTTCCAGAATGTTCAAAGACCTGTTTAACAAAAATGTTACCGTTGTTAACAAATTTGTTTCAAACATTGAGAAATTTGCATTTTACGAGCCTGAACTCTATGCTGGCCTGAATGCTGATCAAATGGTGGACTTCACTCTCACAGAACAGGGTCTGAACTATGGAGCCAAGCCTAAGGGCGTGCTGAAATTCCATCGTTACGCTTCAGAAGTGCGCACTGCACTGGCTGAGCATCTGGTGGAGGCCCAGGAGTACATGAGAGGCGCTGACGGCACAGCCACAATCTACATCACAATCTCACCTGAACACCAGAGCCTTTTCGATGAGGCCATTGCCCAGGTGAAGGAGGATTACGAGAAGAAGTATGGAGTCAAATATGACATCAAGACAGTCTTCCAGTACAAGTGGACAGACACAATTGCCGTGACTGCAGACAATGAGCCTTTCCTTACTGAGGCAGGCGAGCCTCTGCACCGTCCAGGCGGACATGGCGCCCTGATCTATACTCTCAACGACGTTGATGCCGATCTGGTGAGCATCAAGAATATTGACAATGTTTCCGTAGAAAGCTACCTTCCTACCACTGCAAAATGGAAAAAAGTGCTCATGGGAACAGCTCTGAAGATGCGTGAAACAATCTTCGGCTACATTGACGCCCTGAACACAAATCCTTCAGAAGAGCTGTTTGCTGAAGTCGAGGCTTATCTTAAGGATGAACTTTGCATCGAACTTCCTCATACAGAGTGCAAGAAGACCCAGCTGCTTGCAGTTCTGAACCGTCCTATACGTGTTGCCGGTATGGTTAAAAACGAAGGAGAACCGGGAGGCGGTCCTTTCATTATACGCGAAGCCGACGGCAGCACTTCACTCCAGGTGCTTGAGGGACCTCAGATCAATCCTGATGACGAGCACGCTGTACAGTGCCTGAAGAGCGCCACACATTTCAATCCTGTGGATCTGGTTTGCGTTCTCACTGACCATGAAGGCAAGAAATTCGACCTTACCAAATATGTGGATCCTGATGCTGGTTTCATCAGCAGCAAGTCTCTGCATGGACGTGAACTCAAGGCTCTGGAGCTTCCTGGACTTTGGAATGGCGCAATGAGCCGCTGGAACACTGTTTTCGTTGAGGTTCCGGTTGAGACTTTCAATCCTGTAAAGACAGTAATGGACCTTCTCCGTCCTGCTCACCAGGCCGAGTAGAAGAATCCTGTTCAGCCTTTGTGCAATACATTAAGACAACGGGGAATGATCTCGACCCTTACAGGGGCTCTACCGATTATATCCCCGTCTATTTCCACCAATTGTCCCTGACCTTCAGGGACAATTTCTATTTTTGCGCCTGTGAAGAACTTTAGGAAGGGGATGCGGTCGGTATGGCCGGTCAGCAGCTTGTGTACATGGAAGAACAGCAGCCACATGGGGAAACGTGGAGCAACCATTAGATTCAGCAGGCCGTCATCCATAAGAGCCGCCGGGGTCTGGCGCAGACCTCCGCCGCTGTACAGTCCGTTGCCTATGGATATGGTATAGCAATCCTCGTCGAATACTTTTTTTCCGTCACACCACACGGCTGTCCTTGTAGCTTTCTGTTTGAAGGCAATCTTAAGCACAGCCTTGAAATACATCATCTTGCCTGCTATTCCATTGGCCTTCTGGAAGTTGACCACGTCGCACACATTGGCGTCGAAATTATATCCTCCTACATTCGCCATATAAGAAACACTGGTGCTTTCCCCACTGCAAGGATCCAGAATCTCAGCCTTAGCCACATCCTGATACTTGAATTCTCCGCGGGCTATCATCTCAATTATTGCCTCATGGTCTTTGGGGATGTTGTGGCTGCGTATCCAATCGTTGCCGGAACCTATGGGGAGAACGGCGAGTTTGAAACTTTTCAGCAGTGCCAAAGCCCTATCCTGCGAATCAGCTGTCTTTTCACAATATTGGAAAAGAGAACGTATGATCTGGTGTACAGTACCATCGCCGCCCACGGCAATGAAATTCCTGTAGCCCTTGGCTGCAGCATCGGATATAAGCTTGCTTGAATGTGATACCGACTCGGGTGTTACAAAAATGTACTTTATCTTGTGCTGATATAATATGCGTTCTGCCTTACGCCACTGCGCAAGGGTCTTGCCCGAACCCGCAGCAGGGTTCACGACGGCAAACCAAGTGTCTGCAAATTTTCCCATAACAGTGCAAATGTACGAATTTTGCAGAATTTTTTCGTATATTTGTAAATTCGTAATCAGGTATATATGGGAAAAGTAATAGCAGTTGCAAATCAGAAAGGAGGAGTAGGCAAGACTACCACTGCCATCAACCTGGCCGCATCCCTTGCCGTTCTGGACAGGAATGTGCTAATAATCGATGCCGACCCGCAGGCCAACAGTACCAGCGGATTGAATTTTTCTCCTGACAGTGACCAAGGACGTACCCTGTATGAGGTGCTGATAGGTGAGCAGAGTATAGATAATACATTGGTACAGACCGAATTGGAGCGTCTGCAGCTAATCCCTTCACATATTAACCTCGTCGGAGCAGAACTGGAACTCCAGGACTCTCCTTCACGTCAGTCCATACTCAAGGAAGCTCTCTCTTCCATCAAGGACAACTACGACTACATAATAATAGATTGTGCCCCGAGTCTCGGGATAATCACGATAAACTGCCTTACGGCGGCCGACAGTGTCATCATTCCGGTACAGCCGGAATTCTATGCACTCGAGGGCCTGGGCAAGCTCCTTCAGACCATTAGGCTGGTACAGAAGCACAGCAATCCCGATCTGGAGGTTGAAGGTTTCCTTATTACCATGTTCGACGGCCGTACACGCCTGCACAACCAGGTGGAACAGCAGATGAGGGAGCGTTTCTCCGGCAAGGTATTCAATACTGTCATACAGCGCA
>CAMFRR010000092.1 GCA_945982095.1 uncultured Bacteroidales bacterium | reverse complement strand
TCCTCTGAAAATGCTCCAAAGCAAAAAGGCCAAACCGGCTGCGATAAATGGTATGCTGAGTATCTGACCCATGTTGAGGACCATATCGTTTTCAAAAGCCACCTGAGGCTCTTTGATGAATTCTATCAAGAATCGCATACCGAACAATACTATAAGGAATATTCCAAAAATGGTACCCGATTTGAGTTTATCAAGCTTTTTCTCGTAAAGCCATATCAAAGCCACGCCCAGCAGCGTATAGCTCAAAGCCTCATAAAGCTGGGTTGGATGCTTGGGGAGCGTCTCTCCATTCCTTTCAAATATGAATCCCCAAGGCAATGATGTGACATCACCGTAAATTTCTGAGTTGAAGAGGTTTCCCAGCCTTATGAAAGCGCCGGCGAAACAGACCGTAATGACCAGACGGTCAAGAATCCAAAGATAGCCGAAACCATATTGACGGCCATACTTGTGTGAGAACCACCACATTGCAAGCAGCAGGGCAATGGCGCCTCCGTGGCTGGCAAGACCGCCTTTCCACGGCATGAATATTTCCAGAAAGCCATCCCAGCTGCCCAGATAATAGGCAGCATCATAAAAGAGACAATGGCCAAGGCGGGCACCTATTATGGTTGCAATGGCCAAGGTATAAAGCAGGGGGTCGAGCAGCTTGTCACCGGGCAGCCCCTCTTTCTTGAAAAAGTGCTGGAAAAGATAATAACCCAGCACAAAACCCGTTACAAAAAGAATTGAATACCATCGGATCCCGAAAGACCCGATGGTAAAAATGAATGGACTTGCGTCCCAATGAACGAATAAAGACTGTATCATCCGAATTACTCCATTACGGCAGCGATGCCAGGAAGGGTCTTACCCTCAAGAGCCTCGAGCATTGCGCCGCCACCTGTAGAAACATAAGATACTTTCTTGGCATAACCCATCTGAGTTACGGCAGCAACTGAATCACCGCCACCTACAAGGGTGTAAGCGCCTTTCTCTGTTGCGTCTGCAAGGTTCTGAGCAATCTGGAGAGTACCTTTTGCGAAGGTTGGAATCTCGAATACGCCTACAGGGCCGTTCCAGAGAATAGTCTTGGAGTTGAGAAGAACCTCTTTCCATGTAGCGAGAGACTCAGGACCTGCATCAACGCCCTCCCACTCCTCAGGAATGGCATTTGAAGGCACTACCATAGTGTTGGCATCGGCAGCGAACTTGTCACATACGAGAGTGTCTGAGCTGATATAAATCTTAACTCCTTTCTCCTTGGCTTTCTTGAGAATCTCAAGAGCATTCGGCATGAGATCATCCTCGTGCAGAGAATTGCCTATCTGACCGCCCTGGGCTTTGATGAAGGTATAGCCCATACCGCCACCGATAATGAGGTTGTCCACACGCTCGAGCATGTTCTCGAGAACTGCGAGTTTAGATGAAACCTTTGAACCGCCGATTACTGCAGTGAAAGGATGCTGTGCATTCTTGAGCACATTGTCGATAGCCTTGATCTCGCCTTCCATGAGGTAGCCGAACATCTTGTCATTAGGGAAGTATTTGGCGATAAGGGCTGTAGAAGCATGGGCACGGTGAGCAGTACCGAAGGCGTCGTTGATGTAGCAGTCAGCATAAGAAGCAAGAGTCTTGACGAACTCTTTCTGGCTCTCTTTCACAGCTGCCTTGGCATCTTTCTTCTCCTGATCAGTTGCATCCTCAGCGAGTCCGCGTGGTTTGCCCTCTTCCTCAGCATAGAAACGGAGGTTCTCGAGAAGCAGAGCCTCACCAGGTTTCAGCTCGGCAACTTCAGCCTGAGCTTTCTGGCAGTCGGCAGCGAATTTAACCTCGACACCGAGCAGCTCACTTACACGGCCGATGATGTGTTTGAGAGAGAATTTCTCAGTCACGCCTTTCGGACGGCCGAGGTGAGACATGATGATGAGCGCACCGCCTTTCTCAAGAACTTTCTTGAGAGTAGGGATGGCAGCACGGATACGTGTGTCATCAGTAATTTCGAATTTTTCATTGAGTGGAACGTTGAAGTCCACGCGTACGATGGCCTTTTTGCCGGCGAAATCGTATGTATCAATTGAACACTGCATAATTAATTATGATTGAAAGTGATTTTCATTTATTATTATCCTTGCAAATTTAACTATTTTCCATGAAAAATTATAATTTTTGTAACTTTGCAGTCACAAAGATACAGATATAGGACAATGGCAATAGAATATCCTTCATCACAGTGGCAAGACTACGAGTTGGTTGACAGCGGAAACTACGAAAAATTGGAACGTTTCGGCCCGTATTACCTCAGGCGTCCTGAGCCTAAGGCCGTATGGGACAAGTCCATGAGCGACAAACAATGGAACACGCTAACCCACACCTGCTTCAAACCGGGAGCGGGCTTCGGCAAGGCCGGAAAGGAGGATAGCGGCACCTGGGACAGGCTCAAGAAAATGGACGATCAATGGAGAATAGCCTACAACTGCGGCAAGACCTGTCCTTCCTTCAAACTGAGGCTGGGGCTTACCTCATTCAAACATGTGGGCGTATTCCCTGAACAGGCCCCCAACTGGAACTGGATATATAGCCAGAGCTGCAAGCTGATGAAAAACATGCCTTCTATACCCAAGGTCCTGAACCTCTTCGCATACACAGGAGCAGCATCCCTTGCTGCAAGGGCCGCGGGTACAGATGTAACCCATCTTGATTCTGTGCGCCAGGTAGTTACCTGGGCCAACCAGAATATGGAACTGAGCGGAATGGACTCAGTGCGCTGGCTTATCGACGATGCCATGAAGTTTGTGCAGCGCTCAGTACGCAGGGGCAGCCTGTTCAACGGCATAATCCTGGACCCGCCTGCATACGGCCATGGCCCAGACGGTGAAAAATGGAAGCTGGACGAGTGCCTGTTCTCAATGTTGAAGGATGTGGACAAGATTCTGGCTCCCGAGAATTCCTTCCTCGTGCTGAATCTGTATTCTAACGGTTATACAGCCTCTTTGGCTGAAACCATAGCACGTCAGGCATTCAAGAATTTCAAAACTCTGGAAAGCGGAGAACTGGCCCTCAAGGACAGGTTCGGCAAAGTACTTCCATTGAGCGTATATGTCAGAATCACAAGATAAATATTTTTCTTAAGTGGAAAGGTGCATAGGAATAGTAGGCCCCGGTCTCATTGGAGGTTCCATGGCCATAGACCTCAGGCGCAGGGGCTTCGGCTCATACTTTCTGGGTGTGGAAAAGGAGGGGGTCAATGCCTCGGCCGCCCTGCATATGGGTATTATTGACGAAGCGGTCAGTCTTGAAGAATGTGCAGAAAGGGCTGATATCGTGATACTTGCTGTTCCTGTAGGCACGGCCTGCAATATGCTTCCGATAATTCTGGACATCTTTGCAGCGAATCTCGCCTCCAATCCTGACAGACTACAGCTGGTTATGGATACCTGTTCTACCAAGGCAGGAATCACCGCTGCAGCCGAATCGCACCCTCTGCGGGGGCATTTCGTACCTTCGCATCCAATGGCCGGCACTGAATACAGCGGCCCCTGGGCAGCACAGCCCTCACTCTTCGACGGGAGGGCCTGCATCATAGCCGATCCGGAAAAATCGGAAGCCTGGGCCGTAGAATGCGTGAGCGAACTTTATTCCTGTCTGAACATGAGGCTGCTGGAGATGGATTCGAAGGCTCACGACATGCACACAGCTTACGTTTCCCACATTTCCCACGTTACATCATTTGCCCTTGCCCTCACCGTGCTGGACAAGGAGAAAGATGAAAAACACATATTCGACCTTGCGAGCGGCGGCTTCACCTCAACCGTGAGGCTGGCAAAGAGCAACGCCGACATGTGGGTGCCCATATTGGCAGAGAACAAAGAAAATCTGCTGCAAGCCATTGATACTTATCTCAACAGGATGCAGCAGTTTCGTGATGCGATAGCTTCTGGAGATGAAAACTCGATAAGGGAACTCATCAACGAGAGCAACAGAATCAAGCGTATATTACGCTAAGCCCTTCTTTTCCAAAGTTTGTCCATATCCTCAAGGCTCTTGCCCTTGGTCTCAGGCACAAGCCTCCATACAAATACCGCGGCCAGGAAACATATTGCAGCATAGATGGCATAGGCCATGAAGTGGCTGTAATTATACATAGGCACGAAGGTAGAAGAAACTATGAAGTTGAAAATCCACTGGAAAGCAACGGCTATTGCAGTTGCCTGGCTTCTTATGGTATTAGGGAACAATTCTGAAAGATAAACCCAGCATATAGGGCCCCAGCTGAACATGAAGGCTGCGCTGTACACAAGTATGCTGACAACAGGAACTATGGATGGAAGCTCTATCATATTACTCAACGCAACCCCGGAAGCTCCTATTCCCATAAGAAGGGAACCTGTGACAAGCAAAGGCTTGCGCCCAAGTTTCTCCACGGTGAATATGGCCAGCAGGGTGAAAGAAATGTTGATGATGCCCATAAAGACCGTGTACATCATAGGGTCGCCCAGACCCATGCTTTCAAATATGCGGGGAGCAAAATAGAGTACGGCATTTATGCCTATGGCCTGCTGGAAGACGCTTAACATTATTCCGACGAATATCACCATCCATCCGAATGTGAGCAATTTTTCCTTTTTTTCAACTGCAGTTGCCTTGATTTCAGACAATATGCAGCGGGCCTGCTTCTCTCCGTTGATGCGTGTCAACACATCCAAAGCCTTGTCTTCATTGCCGCTGAGAACCAGATATCTCGGAGTCTCAGGAACGAGCAGTATGAGCAGGCCGAAAAGGGCCGCAGGCACACTTTCGCTTACGAACATCACTCTCCAGCCTGTCGCAGCAATCCACTCCTGGACAGCAGGATCATTGATATGGGCCCTGACAATGAGGTAGTTGACGAAATACACCACCAATTGGCCGAAAATGATGGCAAACTGGTTCCACGACACCAAAGTCCCACGTTTTGAAGCAGGAGACACTTCCGCTATGTACATAGGACATATTGCAGAAGCAAGACCCTGTCT
>CAMFRR010000091.1 GCA_945982095.1 uncultured Bacteroidales bacterium | reverse complement strand
TGTTGAAATGGCGCTGTACCCAGCTGCCAGGCATGTCAGCGAACTGTATAGGGGATTTTATGCCCATAGCCATGAGTTTCGCGAGCGTACGCGGCCCAATGCCCCATATATCTGCCAAGTCTGTCATCTCAAGGGCCTTGCGGCGCTTTTCATCACTGTCTATCATGCATACGCCCTTATAAGCTTTGTATTTTTTTGCAAATCTGCTGGCTACTTTGGCTAGGGTCTTGGTGCTTGCTATGCCCACACTTACTGGTATGTCCGTCCATAGGGCAATCTTTTCCACCATGTCCCGCATCAGCTCCACAAGGTCGTGATGCTGCTCATATCCGTCCAGATACAGGAATTGTTCGTCAATGGAGTAATTTTCGGTCTTCGCGACGGTTTTACGCATAATGCTCTGTACCCGTTTGGACATGGCGGCATATAGCACCAGGTTGCTGGAAAATATGGCCACATTGTTGCGCTCTATGATATTTTTGACTTCAAAGTACGGAGCACCGCGCTTTAAGCCCAATGCCTTCGCTTCGGGTGTGAGGGCTATAATATTGCCGTCGTTGGCTGAGAGCACGCACACCGGCTTCCCCTTGAGGCCGGGGTGGAACACCTTCTCAACTGAGGCGAAGAACGAATTGCAGTCAGCGAGGGCTATCATGGCTTGCTTTCCGGAATCTTATTGCATTTTGCTTATATGCAGCGAGCGCTTCAAAGCCTGTTGCCTCCGTGCAAGCTCAGCCCTGTCGGCAGGGGAGAACCCCCACTCAATAAAACGTTCAAAGATATAGTTTTCGCTCTGGGCAGACGGGTGGAGCATATCTTCGGCGTAGAAGCGGTAATCGCGCAGCTCATCCATCATAATCTCATAGGCCGGAAAGTATTCCACATTCTCATGCTCCTGCGCCAGCTTGTCGCTTGCCAGCAGCAAGTTGGCCTTGCTCAGCATATTGCCGTGCGCTCCGTCCTTGAAATGACGTATAGGACTGACAGAAACAAGAATATCCCTCTTTTTGCCCGAGGCACAGGCAAGCGCATACATATACTGCAACTGTTCTTCTGTCTGCTCAAGACTCAGAAACTCCCTGCGGAACTCGCGTGCATCCCTTTTCAGACAGTTTGACACTATCATATTCCTTTCTATATGCCTGTAGCACCAGCTGCTGCCCAGAGTCAGTATTATCTTGTTGCATCTCTGCCAGAAAGCGTGGGCTGCATCCAATACGGCATTGGCATCCTGGAGAAAGGAAGAGGCATCAGTGCGTGATGCCAGAGTGTGATGATGGAAACTGCATATCCTCGAGCTTCCCGAGCCTAGACTGATGCAATCTTCTTGCGTGAAATGTTCTCCTGAAACTATGCGCTCCAAGGCAGTGCGCATTGAAGCCGCATTGTAAAGGGGACCGAAAGGATTGACGAGTACGTCCAGCCCCAGAGCTTGCAGCTTGTCGCCCACACAGCCGGAGAAACAACTCCCCAGGACGAGAATGCTGTCGTCCATATGGAATTTGTTGGCAGCTGCCTCAAAACTGACCTCTGTCTGCAGTTTCATTTAGCTGCTCCTAGTTCAGGCTTTTAAGACTGCGTATTGATTTTGCCACGTTGATGAGGTGGTCAGCAATACGTTCAGTATTGGATGAAAGTGAGAGGTATTGTGAGCCGGCTTCAGGCGAGCATATACCCTGGTTCAGACGGGTGATGTGGAAATCTTCCATTTTTTTGGTGAAGTCGTCTATGCGCTCCTCTATGTCGTTTGCCTTGTCCAGAGCCTTGAGATTCTCCTTTATGTAGGCTTCGAGAGAGTAGTTGTAAAGCTCCATAATCATGAGCTTGAGGGTCTGAATTTCCTTCAAAGCCTTGTCTGAGAAGCCTTTGCCCTCATGCTTGAGATTCTCTGAGTATTCTATGATATTTTCAGCGTAGTCGCCTATACGTTCCAGATCCCTGATGGTGCGGTAAGTTGTGGCAAGATAGATGTGGTCGCGTTCACTCATACCCTTATGCTCGGACAGTTTCACTACGAAGTCCACGAGCGTGCGGTTGATGAAGTTTAGTTCTGTCTCCACTTTTTCGAATTTCTCCTTCTCCGAGAAGTTCAGGGTGCTGATCATTGCGAGGGCGCGGCTGAAGTTCTCAATCGCAAGCTCTGACATACGTACAATCTCGCGTTTAACCTGCTGTACAGCAATTGGAGGTGTAGAGAGCATGTTCTCATCCACAAAATGCAGGCGCGGAGCATCCGGATCTGCCACTACCGCTGAGTCCGGCACCATCTTCACCACGGCTTTCACCAGAAGGTCGGTGAGAGGAAGCATACAGATTACCGTGATGACGTTGAAGAAGGTGTGGAACATCGCCAGCTGGGTTTGAGGGGCTCCAGGGAACATGGCTTCGAAGAGACTTCCATAGTTGATTCTTCCGCCGCTGAAGCCGTTGAGCATGTAGCTCACTATCATGAAGAAAACTACGCCGGCGCAGTTGAAGATAAGGTGTATCAGCGCAGTGCGTTTGGCGTTCTTGCTGCTTGTGATACCGGCGATTATGGCTACGACGCAGGAACCGATGTTGGAACCCATTGTGAGGAATATGCCCTGTTCGAGGCTGATGAGCCCTGATACGACCATTGCGAGAGCGATTGAGGTCATCACAGATGAGCTCTGGATTATGGCAGTGAAAAGTGCGCCTATGAGCACCAGGAGTATGGGGTTGCCAATGGAAGCGAGGAAGTCTTTAACAGCCTGGAGCTGAGAGAAATCGTGCATTGAGCCGCTCATCATGTTGAGGCCGACGAAGAGCATTCCGAATCCGGCCAATATTCCTCCCATGGTCTGCCACGAACTCTTTTTCGAGAAGAGGCTGAGGAAGGCTCCGAGGCCCGCGAAAGCCGAGAATATAACTGATGTGGATATGCCCCCGCCTCCGAACATACCGAGAGCGACGATTTGGGCGGTGACTGTGGTACCTATGTTGGCGCCGTAAATAATAGTTGCGGCCTGACTGAGGGATATGATGCCGGCATTTACGAAACCTATGGTCATCACGGTTGTTGCACCTGAACTTTGTATTGCTGCGGTGCCCACCGTACCTATGCCCACTCCGAGCAGCTTGCTTTTGGACGCCTTGGCAAAGAGATGTTTGAGCTTTTCAGAACTTGCAGCCTCCAGGTTGGAACTCATCATCTGACAGGCTATGAGGAAAATGCCTATGCCCGCAACGAGCATTAGAATAGCAGAAATTACTGCGCTTGTTCCCATTTCAAAAGATATCTTGGTTAATATTGTTCCGGTCAGTAAATATTGGCGTCAATCCTTTTGACAGAATTCCATTAGCCGAAATTACGCCCAAATTTAACAAATTTTTTATTAAAATTTGACAAAAATATATTAATTTTGATTGATGTGTGTAGACTTTCAACTATGGCTTCAATTCAAAAAACCAACGTGGCCCGTCTTCTGGATGCAGCAGGCATAGGCTATGAACTCATTCCTTATGAATATGACCTTGAAGACCTCAGCGCTACCCATGTAGCTGCCGAATTGGGAGAGGATATAGAACAGGTCTTCAAAACCCTGGTGCTCAAAGGTGACCGTAACGGCTATTTTGTGTGCGTAATCCCGGGGAATTTTCAGGTGGACCTCAAGCTGGCCGCACGCATTTCAGGCAACAAGAACTGCGAGATGCTGCATATGAAAGACCTGCTTCCCACCACAGGCTATGTCCGGGGAGCATGCAGCCCCATAGGTATGAAAAAGAAGTTCCCCACTTTCATTCATGAAAGCGCGCTTCTGTATGATTTCATTTACATCAGTGCAGGAATACACGGCCTTCAGGTCAAAATTTCGCCAAATGACCTTATTTCTTATGTCCAGGCTGCTATTTATCCATTATAATTGGTATATTTGTGCACAACTGATCTGAAACGTTTAACTTTCTCAATATGAAAATCAAAAGAATTTTATTGTCAGTGTTCACAGCACTCTCTGTACTCTCTTTTTCCGCTCCTCAAGCCCATGCTGAGGCGCAGGACATCGATCCCAAGGCCAATCCTGCTGCCGAGGTAGTATGTGCAAACGCCCGTTTCACTGTACTCACCGACCGCCTTGTCCGCATGGAATGGTCTGAGGACGGCAAGTTCGAAGACAGGGCCACCCTTGCAATCATCAACCGTAAGTTGGAAGTTCCTAAATTCACCGTTACCCCTAAGGGCGAGGGCCTCATCATCAATACAGGCTCACTCATACTCAAATACGACGGCAGCGGTAAGTTCAATAAAGATAATCTCTCTGTCAGCTTCATGCTCAACGGCAAGAGGGTGAAATGGACTCCCGGAACAGAGGCTACAGGCAACCTCAAAGGTACTGTGCGTACCCTTGACGGTATAGACGGACGTTTCGACCAGGCGAATCTGCGTCGCCACAAGCGCAATCAGGAACCAAAGCCTTATGCTCTGGAGGATGGTATTCTCAGCCGTGACGGTTGGGCAATAGTGGATGAGAGCCAGCGTCACGTGATGGATAAGAATGACAGTGACTGGGGCGAGTGGGTGGCAGAGCGCCCTGAAGGTGAGCGTCAGGACCTATATATCTTTGCTTATGGCCATGATTACAAGACTGCACTGGCAGATTTCACCAAGGTTGCGGGCCGTATTCCTCTTCCTCCAAAATATACTCTGGGTTATTGGTGGAGCCGTTATTGGTACTATACATCAGAGGAGATGCTGGGCATAGCCAAGGAGTTGCGTGACCATGAGATTCCTGCAGACGTATTCGTGATTGATATGGACTGGCATCTTACCTGGAAGCCGCTCGAGAAACGTCTTGGCAAAGATGAGTTCGGCCAGAGAAGAGGCTGGACAGGCTACAGCTGGGACCACGACCTTATTGAGGACCCAGAGGGCATGCTCTATGATTTGCACAAGATGAATTTCAAGACCTCCCTCAACCTGCATCCTGCTTCCGGTATACGTGCTGTCTCTTATACACATCTGACGCTGCCGACGACTCCTTACGTG
>CAMFRR010000090.1 GCA_945982095.1 uncultured Bacteroidales bacterium | reverse complement strand
AGATAGGAGTCCGTCTCGTGGGCTCGGAGATGTGTATAAGAGACAGAGAAAGGCTATGACGCAAAAACTGACATTGAGCGCATCATCGAGCTTGATGATATGCGCAAAAAGATACAGCAGGAACTTGACAGCTGCCTCGCAGAGCAGAAAAAGAAAGCTGCTGAAATAGGCAGCCTGATGAAACAGGGACTGAAGGAGCAGGCAGAGCAGGCCAAAGCTGCCGTTGCTGCCCTCAAGGAGAAATCCGCAACTCTCAGCGCCCAGGCAGAAAACAACCAGAAGGAGCTTGACGCCACACTCGTTCTCCTGCCCAACACCCCTTGCGACCTCGTACCTGAAGGCCGCACTGCCGAAGACAATGTTGTGGTAAAACAAGGCGGAGTAATCCCTGAGCTGGGCGCAGACGCCCTTCCTCATTGGGAGCTTGCAAAGAAATTCGACCTTATTGACTTCGACCTCGGCGTGAAGATTACCGGAGCAGGCTTCCCTGTTTACAAGGGCAAAGGTGCGAAGCTGCAGCGCGCCCTCATCAACTTCTTCCTCGACTGCAACACCGAGGCAGGCTATCTCGAGGTTGAACCTCCTGTAATGGTAAACGAGGCATCAGGTTTCGGCACAGGCCAGCTGCCTGACAAGGAGGGCCAGATGTATCACGCCACACTTGATAACTTCTATATGGTACCAACAGCAGAGGTACCTGTAACCAACATATTCCGTGATGTTATCCTGAGCGAGAAGCAACTCCCTCAGAAAATGACAGCCTACACTCCATGCTTCCGCCGTGAAGCCGGATCATACGGAAAAGATGTGAGGGGTTTGAACCGCCTGCACCAGTTCGATAAAGTGGAGATAGTGCGCGTGGAGAAGCCTGAGAACAGCTATGCTGCTCTGGATGAGATGGTTGCGCACGTAGAGGGCATAGTTCAGAAACTTGGACTCCCATATCGCATCCTGCGTCTTTGCGGAGGCGACATGAGCTTCACTTCTGCAATCACATATGACTTCGAGCTCTATTCAACAGCACAGCAGCGCTGGCTGGAGATTTCGTCAGTATCGAATTTCGAATCATATCAGGCAAATCGTCTGAAATGCCGCTACAAAGATGCAAACGGCAAGACTGTGCTCTGCCACACTCTCAACGGCAGCTCTCTTGCCCTTCCACGTGTGGTTGCAGCCCTGCTCGAGAATTGCCAGAAAGACGGAAAGATCATTATTCCTGAAGCTTTGCGTCCATATACCGGCTTCGACACCATCGAATAGTCGTATATGCCTCAAAAGGACTCCAAAATAATATTAGGAATAGACCCCGGTACCAATCTTCTTGGCTACGGGGTCATTTCCGTATCTGACAAGAAGCCGTCATTTTTGGATATGGGTGTGCTGGATTTGAGGAAGGAAAAGTCCGCATACACCAAGCTTGCAAAAATCTTCCAGAAAGTAAGCAGCCTTGCCGAGTATTACCACCCCGACGCAGTTGCCTGTGAATCACCGTTTTACGGCAAGAATGCTCAGGTTATCCTGAAATTGGGCCGGGCCCAGGGCGCTGCCATCACAGCGGCAGCGATGCAGGGGATAGAGGTATTCGAGTATGCTCCGCGAGAGGCTAAAATGGCTATTGTGGGCAATGGAGCGGCCAGCAAGGAGCAGGTGAACATCATGGTCCAGAAGACCCTTGGGGTGGAATTCGACCCTAAATGGCTTGATGCCACCGATGCCCTCGGAATAGCCCTGTGCCACCACTACCACAGCATCTCTCCCCTTTCCTGCGCAAAAAGCAAGGGAGGGTGGGAAAAGTTCCTTGCCGATAACCCTGACAGAATAGTAAAGTAGGAAATGGCATATTTATTGTAATATAGGCGCGGCGTTCAATCAAAATATCTATGAAAATCATCAAATTACTTGCAGCATCACTTATGCTGTGTATCAGTCTCGTAAGCTTTGCTCAGAACAGAAATGTCTCAGCGAGGCTGGTAGACGGAACAACAGGCGAGGCCTTGGGCTTTGCGACAGTTTCACTTACTCCTGAAGGCGAAAACAAACCTTACAAATATGTGCTCAGCACAGACAGTGGTGAGGTGTTGTTGGAGAAAGTGCGCAAAGGAAAATTCAGTTTCAAGGTTGAACTTCTGGGTTACAAGACCTATACACGTACAATTGAGGTTGGAGACAATGGGGTAAAGCTCGGTGTGATTGAGGTTGCCCAGGACAGTAAGCAGCTCAACGCCGCAAAAATCAGCGACGTGGGCAATCCTATCACAATAAAGAAAGATACACTGGAATATAATGCCACGCTTTTCAAGACTTCTGACAATGATATGCTCATAGACCTGCTCAAGAAGCTTCCTGGCATTGAGGTGGGAAGCGATGGCAGCATCACGGCCAACGGCAAGACCATAAACAAAATCACCATTGACGGCAAGACCTTCTTCCTGGACGATCCTCAGCTTGCCACTAAGAATATTCCTTCAAAGATTGTTGAAAAGGTCAAAGTAGTGGACAAGAAGTCCGAACAGGCTATGTTCACAGGCATAGATGACGGCGAAGAAGAGACCATCATAGACCTCGGCATCAAAAAAGGTATGATGAAAGGATGGTTCGGCAACATAATGGGTGGCGGCGGACATGACGTTCCTTCGCCTCAGAACACTATGAGTGACTGGCGCTATCAGGGCGCGGGCTTCATAGGCAACTTTGGTGATAATCAGCAAATAAGCGTCATACTGAACGGCAATAACACCAACAACAGAGGTTTCAACGACCTTGCCGGCGCGATGATGGGCGGAATGCGTGGAGGAAGCGGTTTCGGCAACAACAATGGCGGCATCAACACCACGTGGATGGGTGGAGTCAACGGAGCTTGGGACCTATTGGACAAAAAGATGGAACTGGCCGGCAACTATCTCTATAACGGCAGCAACAAGATTGTAGAAGAAAGCAGTCTCAAGAACAGCTTCATCAATGAGAATGAGACCCTCAACTACCACAACAACGGCAACAGCAATACCCTTACTCAAGGTCACCGTGTGGGAGTAAGGCTGGACCACAAGTTCAGTGACAACACTTCCATCCTGTTCGAGCCTCAGTTCAACATCGGATACGGCAATTACGGTTCTGAAAACAAGTTCACCACAGACCGCAGCTTCAATGACGGAAAAGCCGGAGAAAACGTCAACAAAGGCAGCAGCCTTAACGACGGACTGTCCAACAACTGGCAGGCAAGCGGCCGTCTGCTCTTCCGCCAGCGCCTTGGAAAGGCAGGAAGGACACTCACAATCAACGGCCGCTACTCCATAAGCAACAACAATCTCAACGGCAACATATTGAATGAAACCTACGAGTATGGCGCTGACGGTTCAATGGATTTGAGCGAGTATACCAACCAATACTTCAACCAGAACCAGAAAAGCGTATCCCTGCGTGGAGGCATCACCTACACCGAACCTCTTTACAAGGACATGCTCTTCCTCGAGGCCAATTACACCTACAGCTGGAATCTTCAGAATTCATTCAAAAACACTTACGACAACAAGAAAGATAGCGGAGAGGACTGGACAGCAGAAGAGATTGCACAGGGCCTGAACATGAACCAGACCTATTCCAACACCATAAACAACAACGCCCAGAACCACAAGGCCGGAGTCAATCTGATGTTCCAGAAAAACAAGCTGAGCATACAGCTGGGCGCAAACGTGGACCCTACGATTACACGCAACCGCACCAAGAACCTGGGCACGAACATTGACACGACTTATACGAACATACGCTGGTCGCCGCAGATGAGTCTGCGCTATGACCTTGGCGAGAACATGAACCTGCGTCTCAACTACTGGGGCCGCAGCAACCAGCCTTCAACCACACAGCTCATGCCTGTGCCGGACAACAGCAATCCTCTGAACGTGACCTTGGGTAACCCTTACCTCATGCCATATTTCAACCACACTGTACGAGGAATGTTCCGTTATACAAACAAGCAGAGCTTTACCTCGGTTAATATGGGCATAGGCGGCGGAATTGTCCAGGACCCTATAATAAATACAAGCTGGTATGAAAGCGACGGACGACAGTTCTCCCTTCCGCTGAACGGTCCGGACTCCTACAGTGCAAACTTCAGACTCATGGTGAACAGCCCTCTTGGAAAGAGCAAGTTCAGCATATTCAACATGTTGTTCTTTAACTACAACTACAGCGCAAACTACCAGAAGACAGGCAACACCCTGAACATGAGCAACTACTATAATGACGGCA
Source organism: uncultured Bacteroidales bacterium (assembly GCA_945982095.1). Classification (GTDB taxonomy): domain Bacteria; phylum Bacteroidota; class Bacteroidia; order Bacteroidales; family UBA932; genus Cryptobacteroides. Next base: position 763 of record CAMFRR010000090.1, on the reverse strand, counting down.
TATTCGCTTACGACAAATTCCAGAGCGAGGTGCGTGAGACTGACTTGTGGGACCAGAATTTCAGCATAAACAAATCCAACCGCATAAGCATCAACGAGCACTTCCGCCTGACCTACCGCAACGACTTTGTCGAACTAAATCTGGGATTGAGGGAAAGGATAAGCCTGGGCTGGTACAGCATTGCAAGCATGGCAAAAACCAACACCTTCAACACCTCTGCCGAAGGCACTATGAACTGGACCATCCCGGGTGGAATCAACCTCATAGCCGAATACAATTACAACCGTTATGACGGCTACGCAACCAAGCAGAGGGATGAGCACGTAATCAATGCAGAGATTACGAAGCTTCTGTTCAAGGACAAGGTCACCATAGGTCTTAAAGGATATGACCTGGCCGGAATGAGCCGCAACATCAGCGTGACCGACACGGCAAACTATCACAGCGAGAGTGTGAACAACACACTGGGACGCTATATCATCTTTTCAATAACCTACCGTTTCGGAACATTCAACCAGAGCTCAATGAGAGGACCTGGCCCTGGCAGACCTGGAGGTCCAGGTCCGAGACATTAGACATAAGGCAGCCGAGCTGCCGCAAAACTTTAGGGGCTGACTGAGAAGTCAGTCCCTTTTTTTGAATTTGTAAGAGATATTATGCAATTATTGTTGATTTTTTGCCAATAGATTGTAATAATATGAAAAATTGTATTGTTTACAATAATAATTTTATATATTTGACTTAGATTTTGTAAACATTACAA
>CAMFRR010000089.1 GCA_945982095.1 uncultured Bacteroidales bacterium | reverse complement strand
GCACATATGCCACGATTTCTGCATTGCCGTTGCCTGTCTTTGCTGAAAGGTCCAGCCACTCGGCATCGCATCTTACCGCCCACTGGCAGTCGGCAGTCACCTTGATGGTGAATGATTGTTTCTCATTACCGACAATAATTGCTCCTGTTGCAGGATCAATTTCCATCGTTTCGGTCAGCACAGGCTCAACCGAAAGCGCAGTACCCTCTTCAGGCTTGCAGCCCACTATTGCTGCCGCCATCGCAAAGGCACTGATAACCAATTTCTTAAAGTTCATAATCTTAATCTTTGTTATCTATTTTGTTTCTGTTCTTTTTCAGAGTTGCCAAAAGTATACAAAGATAATAAATTTTTTATGGATTTTTAGATGTATCGGGCGAATTATTGAGACGGGCCATGGAGAATTCACAGCCGCAGTAGAGCTGGTTATAAAAATTCATCTCCTTTATGAGCTGATTTCGGCGCTCCTGAAGACCGCCTTTACGCCAGTTGCGCTCCCACCACATCAGCTCCGGCGCCTCAGTTCCTGTTCGCTCAGCATATTCCTTGCGGGCCTGACTTACAGCCCAGTTTCCTGCCTCATTTATTTGGACGAGACTCTTCCACCTGGACGAAGCAAGAGTGGTAGTAAGGGTGTCAAAGCCATTTCCCAAAGCATAGCTCGCGGCTCTCAATAGCCTGTATTTGAAGCAATTGAGGCAGCGTCTGCCGCGTTCAGGCTCATCCTGCAGACCTTCGGCGCATTGCAGCCACGCCTGGTGGTCGTAGTCATCATCGAACATATCCAGGCCACAGGCCTGGGCGTAGCGGCTGCACTCATTCTTGCGTATCAGGTACTCTTCCTGGGGATAAATGTTTGGGTTGCAGTAGAAAATTGTAGGCTTATGTCCCTCTTTGAGCAAGGCCTCTATGATGGCGCTGCTGCATGGAGCGCAGCATGTATGGAGCAAGATTTTCATCTTTCACGACATTAAAACACAAATTTACGCAAAACTTGCTTAACTTTGCAGCCCTTTTTGAATTCTGTCTATGTGGATATATCTTTCATTGATTTCAGCCTTTCTGTTGGGCATATATGACGTTGCCAAGAAGGCTGCTGTGGGCAAGAACAGCGTAATGTGGGTGCTCTTCATCAGCTGCCTCATTTCCTCGGTGATGATGGCTCCTATGTATGAGTCGGGAAGCGCAAAGGATTTCCTGCAGATTGTTCCCAAATGCCTGCTGGTCAGCGCTTCATGGATAAGCGGCCTTTGGGGCATGAAGCTTCTGCCCCTGACCACAAGTTCCACCATAAAGGCTTCGCGTCCTGTGTTCGTGGTACTTCTGAGCATACTGCTGTTCGGGGAGAGCCTGACATGGCTGCAATGGACAGGCGTACTGGTTTCGCTCAGCGCGCTTTGGATGCTGAGCCGTTCCAGCCGCAAGGAAGGCATAAACTTCGCCAGCGACAAGGGAGTATGGGCGATGTGGATTTCAGTGGCGACTGGAGTAGCCAGTGCGCTGTATGACAAGCACATAATGAAGGGGCTTTCTCCTAACTTCGTGCAAAGCTGGGGCACTTTGGGAATTGCTGCCGTGATGGGCCTGGCATTGCTGGTGGAAATACTTATTGCCAAAAGCAAAGGCGAGAAACAGCAGAAATTCCGCTGGGACTGGAATCTGCTTGTGGTTTCAGTGTCCATACTGCTGGCCGACATGGCTTACTTCCATGCACTGAAAGAACCTGATGCCCTGCTCAGCGTGGTGTCCTTGCTTCGCAGGGGCTGCGCAATAGTGTCTTTCGTTATCAGCGTAATCGTGTTCAAGGAAAAGAATTACAAGAGCAAGGCTATAGACCTGTCTATTCTTATGGCCGGTATGGCAATTCTTGCCCTGGCTTCATAAGAATTCAGGACTTTTGCTCAGCATCCCCGGCATTCTGTCTGCTGTCCTTCCAGAGATAAAGTTTGTCGCCACGGCGTGGATGATAGCCTGCCTCGTATGGCACAGGTATGGACACGAGAGAGCCTTTGCCCACTTTCTGCACAGGCTGAAGCTCGTAACGTATCTCACTGACAGTAAACTCATTGACTCCTGAAGTCGGGCCTATTATGAGCACCTGGTCTCCTACAGCAAGCTCACCGCTTTCAACCAGCACCTCGGCCACTCCGAGCTTGCTGAACCAATTGGTGATCTTTCCGCAGTTGCTTTTGACTTTCTTGGCCGAAGAACCATAAACTGTGGTCCACTCTCCCAGTCTTGCTCCCTGATAGTAGCCATCCCAGAAACCCCTGTTAAAGACCTGAGCCAGTTCCTCCTTCAATGAAGCGGCAAATTCAGGAGTATAGTTTCCTGCCAACACTGCATCGGCAGCCCTGCGGTAAGCAGAGACGGTATGGGACACATATTCGGCGCTGCGCGCACGGCCCTCGATTTTGAAAACAGTAACGCCGGCGTCTATTATCTTATCCATGAACTCTATGGTACACAAGTCCTTAGGCGACATTATGTACTTGTTGTCCACGTTCAGTTCGGCACCTGTTTCCCTGTCCTTCACATCGTAGGACCTGCGGCATATCTGATAGCATGAGCCTCTGTTGGCAGATGCTCCGTATTCATGGAGCGAGAGATAGCATTTGCCTGAAATTGCCATGCAAAGTGCTCCGTGTGCAAACATTTCTATGCGTACAAGATCGCCTGAGGGACCGCATATGCCTTCGCGCTGTATGGTTTCGTGTATTTCTTTGACCTGAAAGAGATTGAGCTCGCGCGCAAGTACTATCACATCGGCGAACTGGGCATAGAAACGCAGGGCCTCCACATTGGAAATGCTGAGCTGGGTGGATATGTGCACCTCGAGACCGATTTGGCGGCAATATGCTATGGCTGCCATGTCTGAGGCTATGACGGCTGAGATTCCGGCGGCTTTGGCCGCATCCAGGGTCTCTCGCATTGCCTGCAGGTCTTCCTGATAGAGAACTATGTTCAGGGTCAGGTAGCTTTTGACATTATGCTGGCGACAGGTTTCGCATATGTGAGGCAGGTCTGCCATTGTGAAGTTGTTGGCGGAGTGGGAGCGCATGTTGAGTTTTTCAACACCGAAGTATACGCTGTTGGCTCCGGCCTGTATTGCTGCCGTCAAACATTCGAAGTTGCCCGCAGGGGCCATTATCTCAAGAAAGTCCATTCTGTTTCACAAGTTTCGCAAGATTAAAATTTGTTCTGTTAGAAGGTTAGCGGTGCCTATTTTTTGCGGCCGACGAGGCTGGAAGCATATCTGTACAGGAGTTCAGTCTTGAACTTGCTCAAGCCCAAAGCGTCCACATAAGAGAGAGCCTCCTTATGATAGCTCTCAATCTCAGCCTTAGCATCGGCATCCACCCCGAGACGCCTGTACAACTCAGTGACATGCCGAATCTTGGCAGCATCTTCCTCTGCCGTACCCGAAGGCATGGCAATGGCAGCCGACATCGCAGCCGCATCCTTCTCCATTGCCTTAATCATCAGCCACGTCTTCTTATTGTTGAGTATATCTCCGCCTATGGACTTTCCGAAGGTACCGATATCTCCGAAAGTGTCAAGGTAATCATCCTCTATCTGGAAAGCCAGGCCCAAAGCATAACCGAAATTATAAAGCAGCTCGCAATCCCGGGCAGGCGCACCGGCAATGACTGCACCCAGACGGGCCGCCGTGGCAATGAGCAAAGATGTCTTGAGGCCTATCATCTTGATATACTGCGACATGCTCACATTGTCCATGGTCTCGAACTCCATGTCATATTGTTGACCCTCACAAACTCCCGCAGCCATGGAATTGAATATGCGCAGCGACTCCGGCAGGGCCTCAGGCCTGATGCCCGCAAGACGCCTGTAGCTGTCTATGCTCATAACGTCACCGCTCAATATAGCGGTATTTGCATCCCACTGCTTCCACACCGTGGCCTTTCCTCTGCGTATAGGGGCATTGTCCATAATGTCATCATGGATGAGGGTAAAGCTATGGAACACTTCCAAAGCCGTCGCAGCCTCGCACACCCCGTCAGCAAAATTCTCCTTATACAGGGAATAGGTGGTCAGGCACAAGCGCGGACGTATGCGCTTGCCCCCTATGGAAATCATGTAACGCAAAGGGTCATAGAGGCCATGCGGCTGGTCTGTAAACTCAATATTGTCAAAAAGATTGGCAAGAGTGTTTTCGATCTGAGCTTCGGAAATCATATTTTTAAGGTTTCAAAACATACAAAGATAATCAAAATCACTTATATTTGCCATCTGTTTCACCATAATCGCTTACTATGATGACAATCGAGGCAACAGTAGCAAAACATACAGGCAGCCACTACCTTCTCACCATGCTCCCAGCGTGGGACCTCTTCCCTGCCGTACTGAGGGGCAAGATGAGATTGAAAGCCTCCAAGGTTACAAACCCTATAGCAGTGGGAGACAGGGTATTGTGCACTGTTCCCGATGAATTTGCGGCTGAAGGTACCAAATGCCTGAACGAAGACAATGCCGCCATCATAAGCGAGATTCTCCCCCGCGACAACTATGTGATACGCAAAAGTACCAACCTGAGCCGCCAGGCCCACGTGATCGCAGCCAATGTGAACAGGGCTTTTCTGGTGGTGACTTTGGCTTTCCCCGAGGTCAAACTTCCTTTCCTGGACAGGTTGCTCGTGACTTGCGGGGTTTACGGAGTGCCGGCCACCATAGTGCTCAACAAGGTGGACATGCTTCGCCTCATCCCTGATTTTCAGGACTATTACGAGGCTTTCAAGGATATTTACACTGGGGCAGGCTACAATATCATAGAAACTTCGGCCAAAACAGGGGAAGGCGTTGAAGAACTCAGGCAGGCCATTTGCGGATCGGGTGTGAACCTGCTCTCCGGCGTATCTGGCGTGGGAAAATCCTCCCTCCTCAAGGCCCTGCTGGGCCAGCTGCCCAGCTCCTTCAAGCAGCTGACCTGGGGCCGCAAGGTTCGCCTCTCCTACTATGACCAGGAGATGCGCCAGCTCCACCCGGAGAAAAGCGCCATCGACGAGATCTGGGACCGCTTCCCCACCAT
>CAMFRR010000088.1 GCA_945982095.1 uncultured Bacteroidales bacterium | reverse complement strand
GGAGATGTGTATAAGAGACAGCTCCTAAGAGTACGGACAAGGATGAGTGGATAGGCCAGCTTGTGACACTCAAGTGGGGTCTCATGAAGTCTTCCAACAACATTTCGGCATATCTGATGAAGCAGTTCGGTCCGGCCGCCATGATAGAGATGATGCGCCGCATGGGCATCAGTTCATACCTTCCTGAAGTTTATTCGCTTTGTGTGGGTTCGTGTGACCTCTCGCTTTATGAGCTGGTCCCTGCCTACAACACCTTCCCATCTAAGGGAGTATACTCGAAGCCTATATTCGTAAGCTCCATAGAAGACAATATGGGCAACGTGCTGTCTACTTTCACAACCTCAAGGCGTGAGGCCATAAGCGAGCATTCGGCATATCTTATGGAGAACCTTATGTCAGGTGTGGTCAACTCGGGAACTGCCATAAGGTTGCGTGCCTATTACAATCTTCCGGGTGACATTGCCGGCAAGACAGGTACCAACAATGACCAGGCGGACGGATGGTTTGTGGGATATACTCCGACAATTACTGCCGGAGTCTGGGTGGGAGCTGAGGACCGTCAGGTACACTTCAAAACCCTTCAGATGGGTGGCGGCTCCAACATGGCCCTTCCTATCTGGGGAATATTCATGAAGAAATGTCTTGCGGACGGCACTCTCAACAGCAATGCCGGCTTTGTGGCCCCTCCGAACTTCGAGCTGAACCTTGATTGTGGGGAGGACATTGTTCAGAGTGCAGGCGCGGGAAATGTTCCCGTGGAAGAAGACGATTTCTTTAATTGAGAAGATAGTGTCGCAAGCTCTGCAAATAATTGAATTATAGCAAGTTATTACTTGTGAAATTTGTGTAACATCATGACAAATCTAGCGATTGTATATGGCAGCGACAGTTCCGAATGGGAAGTGTCGGTAAGGAGCGGACAGTTTACCGCTTCAAAGTTTGACAGAAATCTCTACAAGGTATATGAAATATTTGCCCGTTTCGGAAAGTGGCAGCTTCTAGCTTATTGGAACGCAGAAGGACAAAGGGTGGAAATGCCCCAGGACAGCCTTCCTGAAGTGGACAAGACTGATTTCAGCGTAATGCTCGACGGCAAAAAGCAGAACTTTGACTTCGTCTACATAATGCAGCACGGTGCTCCGGGAGAGAACGGCCAGATACAAGGCTACCTGGAGATGATAGGCATGCCTTTCAGCAGCTGCAGCTCTTTCGTGGCAGCCACCACCTTCGACAAGTTCAGCTGCAAAAGCTATCTGCGTGACGTGCCATACGTAAAATGTGCCAAGGATGTCTTCATACGCAAAATTGCAGATGCCGATCCTGAAAGGTGGGCGGCAGAACTTGGTTTTCCAATGTTCATCAAACCTACAGACGGAGGCAGCAGCTTTGGAGTGACCAAGGTAAAGAAACTTGAAGACATAATGCCTGCTGTGGAGTACGCATTCAGTGAAGGCAAATCCGTGATGGCAGAGGAAGCCGTATCGGGCAGGGAAATTACCTGCGCCGTATACACTACTCCAGAAGGCCCAAAGGCCTTGCCTATAGTAGAAATAGTACCCCATACAGAGTGGTTCGACTACGAGGCCAAATACAATGGCCTGAGTGACGAGATATGCCCTGCTGACCTTCCTTCACATGTGTGGGATATGGTTCAGCGCAGTTCAGTCAAGATTTACTCACGCCTTGGCTGCGAGGGTCTGGTGCGTGTTGATTACATCCTGTCTGAGAAGGGCCTGTATTTCCTTGAGGTTAATACAATCCCGGGCATGACCTCCGCTTCGCTTGTGCCTAAAATGGTCAAGGCGGCAGATATGGATATGACAGATTTTCTTACAACGATAATACAATCGAAATGCAGCTCAAGGAATTTGTAGTATCCTCACGTCAACAGCTGTCGGCATTATATCCTTCGGAAGAAGCCAATACCATAGTGGGTGTGTTGTGCACCGAATATCTTGGTGTGGAAAGCTACACCTACATGGTGAATCCCGAATACGAGATTAAGGATAAGATGCTGGTTCAGGCTGAAGCTGCCTTGAAACGTCTGGTGGCAGGGGAACCTTTGCAATATGTGCTGGGATATACTGTCTTTTACGGACACAAGTTCAAGCTGAACCCATCAGTGCTGATTCCCCGTCCGGAGACTGAGCTGATATGCCGTTATGTGATTGAACAGGCCATGATGCTCTACCGCCATCGCAGCGCCTACGGCGACAAAGCCATGCCTGTACGCATACTGGACTTATGTACAGGGTCCGGCTGCATAGCCTGGACTATGGCCCTCAATGTACCGGGAAGCCAGGTAGTGGGCGTGGACATATCGGCTGATGCTCTTGCCGTTGCCGGCAGTCAGAATCTTGAAATTGAGAAGGGGAGGGCGCCACGCTTTGTGCAGGCAGACTTGCTCGATGATGATTCTGTTGAGGCTGCTCTCAAGGATGAGGCTCCGTTTGACATAATTGTCAGCAATCCTCCATATGTACTCGAAAGCGAGAAGGCCCTCATGCGCAGCAATGTATTGGATTATGAACCTTCGCTCGCCCTCTTCGTTCCTGACTCAGACCCTATGCTTTTCAATCAAAAGATAGCAAAAATCTGTGCCGCTCATTTAAACACGGATAATTACTGTTTCGTGGAGATTAATGAGGCCATGGGAGAGTCTGCAAGGCAGCTTTTCCAGGATAAGGGATTCAGGGACGTGGAAATAATCAAAGATTTCTCTAATAAGAACCGTTGCGTCAAATTTTTGAAATAGAATAACTTACATAGTTTTGTCCAAGCATCCGTGTCAGTTTTTTACACGGATGTTTTTTTGTTGTTTTGCAGCAAAAGAAAATGATGTTATGCAACGGACACTATTTACCCTCGTATTGACAGGCTTTCTGGGCCTGCTTATGGCTTCGTCCTGTGTCAAGGAAAATCCTTATGTGGAAGAGCCCGAAGAACCGCAGCTGGTCAGCGTCTCGGATGTCGCCAAACTCCTGACAGTCTGTACTCCCGGCCTTGACCATATGGCGGAAGTGCACGATGCGGTGCAGGCTTCTGTCGATAACGGCTATGACAGCGAATATACCATGGCCAACATCTTCAATGCCCCGGGAGCCGGTGTGGGGCGTGAATACCTTAACGAAAGCACCAAGGCCTCATCACCCCTAAAACAATACTCCAAACCCCTGCGTGAACTGTTCAGGGAATACTATGGTTCTTTGTCTAAGGCCTCAGCCGATATCGGGGCAGGCGCGCAGGGAAACATCAGCGCAGAAGCGTATCTGGATTATCTGGAAAACAGCGGTTATCAGATTTATTGGCCCAATCATGAGCTGTGGGACGGAAAGAGTCTGCCGGTGATTACTTTCGACCCTATGAATGGAGCGGAAGAGAATATAGGCTGGGCCATAAATGAGGATGGCTCCATAACCACTATGGCTGTGGATGAAAAACTCTCACTCGAACGCCCGGTGTGGGTCATAAGCAACAACAATGACGCAACAGGTATCACCTTGGACGTATTGCAAAAGAACGACCCTTCGTGGGGCGGGTCGGGGGAGATAACTGTGCTGCCTTCTGCCAGACGTAAAGATTCATTCAATTTCGATGACGAGCCTCCCGGAAAGGAGTCGGGTCGCAGCCTGATCATGACCTCTCTTACCCTCAGGCAGAATTTTGATTCCTGGTTCCAAGGTGCAAACGAAGTGTGGGTGAAACTTGGGCGTGTTGAGGCCTTCAAGAATTTCGAAGGGGATAAAGACGCCAATGTCATGTATTACAACACTGCCATCACGGATTTCATGCTGGTAGTGCGGCAAAACGAAATCAACATACCCCGGAAGCTGAACGTACTCCTGATGGCGGATTGGACTGAAGAGATACAGAATAGCGTGTTCATGTTGCTGGAAGATGATGGAGGCACAGTCACCTCATGGAACTGCAGCGCCGTAGTCAAATATAATTCTCGCAGCTATGGCTTCGATATCAACATTCCATACCGTTCCCGCGATGACGTCATATGGCGCGGTCAGCTGGGTCGCAGATATATCGAGGCCACGGAAGGAATAGAGTCTTCATTCGGAGAAGCGGACATCAGTTTCGGGGTGATTTTAAACTGAACCAAGTTAAGCATTTGCTGATCTAAGTCTCTAACAAGGCTTGACGCTCACGGGAACAGGGTCACAAAATGATATTAATCCTAGATGTTCCACTTTACGCAATCAATTTGTCTGTTCCCGTTTATTTTGTTACATTTGCATGATATAATTAATGTTCCGCACTTGCGGAAATTGAGAGATAACAAAACGTCAAAAACCGATGTATCGTAGCAATACCTGCGGAGAACTCCGCATAGAAAATGTCGGCCAGACAGTGACCCTGGCCGGATGGGTTCAAAAAGCCCGCAAACTTGGAGCAATGACCTTCATAGACCTGCGCGACCGCTATGGCGTGACCCAGCTTGTTGTGGGAGCTGATGCTCCTGAAGCTCTGGCCGCTACAGCAAACAGCCTTGGCCGCGAGTTCGTGATTCAGGCCACAGGCAAGGTCATAGAGCGTGAAAGCAAGAATTCAAAGATTCCTACAGGCGACATAGAGATTGAGCTGGAGTCCATAAACATACTCAACAAGGCCCAGACCCCTCCTTTCACCATAGAAGAAAATTCTGACGGAGGCGAGGACCTTCGTGCCAAATACCGCTATCTCGACCTTCGCCGTCCTCCTCTTCAGAGGGCTCTTGCCCTGCGCCACCGTCTCGCACAGGAAATACGTTCATATCTCGATGCACAGGGCTTCATGGAGATTGAGACCCCATACCTCATCAAATCGACTCCGGAAGGCGCGAGGGACTTTGTGGTTCCTTCACGCATGAATCCAGGCCAGTTTTATGCTCTGCCTCAGAGTCCGCAGACATTCAAGCAGCTGCTCATGGTGTCAGGCTATGACAGGTATTTCCAGATTGTGCGCTGTTTCCGTGATGAGGACCTGCGTGCCGACCGTCAGCCTGAATTTACCCAGATAGACTGCGAGATGTCTTTCGTGGAACAGGAGGATGTGCTCAAC
>CAMFRR010000087.1 GCA_945982095.1 uncultured Bacteroidales bacterium | reverse complement strand
AGCTGTCATATAAGTGGTGCCACCATAAGACTGTATATGTGTTGCATCATAAGCAGCAGCGAAGAGAATTTCCTTCTTGGCTGCAGGATTTTCGCCATTGTCACCGCGGAAAAGCTCGGCGTGGGTTGGCGCGAGAGCATAACCAAGATTGTAAATCTTTTCGCAAGTAGCTTTGGCCTCAGCCCATTTTGCAGTGCCTGAGTAAACCTCTGCATTGAGATAAACCCTTGCGAGCAGACCGAGACAAGAACCTTTGTCAACGCGCGGATAGTTGCTCTGGGCGGCAGGCATAGGGCTTTCGTCAGAAGCAAGATATTCAAGCTCAGAAACTATGAAATTGAAAATCTCGTTTGCAGGTTTCTGTGGAGGGTTGTAACCGCCGCCGAAAGGAGTGTCTTCAGTTGAGAACGGAACCATTCCGAAAGCATCCATTGCAGCCCAGTAGAAATATGCGCGGAGGAAACGGGCCTCAGCACGATACTGCTCTACCTTTGCAGCAAGCTCGCTGCTGACGCCTCTGAGCTGGAGTTTCTCAGGAGTAGTCTGGCGCATGTACTCGTTGGTATAGGTAATACCCTGGAGTGTACGTATATACACTGCATAAACAGCATCATTGAGCACATCGCCTTTCCAGGTATTGTTATTGATATCCTGCACCCATGGATCTCCCCATGCACACTTTGCGGCATCAGCAGAAAGTTCCTGGATTGACCAGAAAGCGCGTACGAACTCAGATGCACCGCCATCTGCTACCTTAAGGTCCTGGGTATCGTTGGATACAAGCTGGTTGTATATCTTGGTAAGGCCCTGCACGTAGCCTGCCTCATCAACACCATAGGCTGTCTCCGAAGTTACATCGGTAGGGTTCAACGGCAAGGTGTTGAGGTTGTGTACGCAGGATGTGAACAGTGCAGCCGCAGCTGCCATATAGAATATTGATTTGATTTTCATTGCGTTACACATTAGAAGTTAATATTGAGACGGAGTGAGTAGGTACGAGGTCTTGGCCAGAAGGTACGGTCAACGCCATCAGTACTGTTGATCTCAGGGTCAATGCCTGAGTAAGAAGTGATTACGAATACATTCTGGCAAGCAGCAGCAAGACGGATGTTGCCTTCCCATTTGCCCAGGTTCCTGAATGTATAGCCGAGGTTGATGTCATCAAGACGGAAGAATGAGGCATTCTCTATATAGAGATCGGAAATAAACTGGTTGTCACCGCTGAGTGCCTTGAAGCCTGTCTTCTTGACAGTTTGTGCAAAGTTAGGAAGGTTACCTGCGTTGATGTCAAAGTAAGCTGTAGAGTTGTTGGAAGCAAAGTCATTGAATACAGTGTAACCTGCAGAGCCGTGACCGTTGAATCCGAAGTCCCAATCCTTGTAAGAAAGCTTGAGGTTGAGACCATAGAAGAATTTAGGGTTAGGGCTGCCGACGCAGTACTTGTCATCAGTGTTGATTACACCATCACCGTTGCGGTCCACAAAGGCATTCTGGATTGGCATGCCCTCGTTGTCATAAAGCTGCTGGAATACCCAATAGCTGTATGGAGCGTAACCTATCTGGTGGCGGCCTACGTATGCACCTGTACCGTGAGAGATACCTGATGTATTCTCGTAGTAGTTAGGATCGTCTGTTGAGTTCAGTTTGGTGAACTTGGTATCCTGGAATGTGCCGTTGAAACCTATAGACAGGTTCCAGTCCTTGGTCTGTACAGGAATGACATTCAAAGCAAACTCAATACCCTTGTTGCGGAGGGAACCTACGTTGGTAAGGAGTTTGTTGCCGAAGTTAGATCCCATTGGGGTCATTACCTCGTTGAGCAAATCCTTGGTATCACGCATATAAGCGTCGATATTACCGGTCAGACGGTCATTGAAGAAACCGAAATCGATACCTACGTTGTAAGTGGTGGTTGTTTCCCATTTGATGTTAGGATCGTATGCTGAAGGAGTCCACATGAACTGGAAGCCGTCTGAACCCATCCAATACTGGTGGTAAACATCGGTAGAAAGGCCATATTTTGCAAGGTGAGCATATTCGCCTATACCGTCCTGCTGACCTGTAACACCTGCAGAGAGACGCAATTTCAACTGTGACACAGCTTTCACGTTCTTGAGGAATTTCTCTTCCTTGAGGTTCCATGCGAAAGCGCCTGAAGGGAAGATACCCCAGCGTGTTGCAGGAGAGAATTTAGAAGATCCGTCGGAACGGAGAGAGAATGTGAAGAGATAGCGTGAAGCAATAGAGTAGTTGATACGGCCATAGAATGACACGAGGTAGCTCTCCCATTTCCATATAGGATAACGTGTATCGACTGTCTCGCCCTGATTGAGTTTAACCTCGTCGGTAACGTTGAAGTAGCTGATGTTACGGTTTGAACCGTAGAAGTGCTGCCAAGAGTAACCGGCCATGAGGTCGAGGTTGTGAATACCCCAAGTCTCGTTGTAGTTAGCATAAGCCTCTATTGCAGAGCTGCGGCGCATCTGCCACTCGCGTGAATACTGGCCTATACCACGGTTCTCAGTATCGGACCAGGCCTGGTAAGATCCTGGTATGGAAGCATTCTTGTTGATGTAATCCGAAATATCGGTTGAAGCTGTTACATTGAAACGGAGAGACTCAAGACCATGAACTTTGTAGTCGAGTGAGGCGCTGCCTATGAAACGCATTGCCTGGCCCTTGCTGTCGCGGTCATAGAGCTGTGACATAGGGCTCACGCCAAGCAGGGTATTAGCGATGAACTTGTCACCGCGGCCTGTACCATAGTTGAAGTAACCGTTACAAGTGTCATAGTCGATAGAACCGTCAGGATTGCGGAAATATGGATCCTGAGTAGGGTTGAAGAATGCAGCATTTCCTACTACGCCGCCGTCGGCATAAGTTGAGTTGGTGTAAACACCCTTGCCGCTGAGGTTGACAGTGAGGTGGTCCTCGAAGAACTTAGGACCGAAGCTCATATCAATGGTTGCCTTGTCGTAAGAAGAACCACGTAGAGTACCCTGTTGGCCTGTGTAGCCGAGAGAAGCACGGTATGGGAGGTTCTTATGAGTGCCTGAGAGACTTACGTTGTGGTCGTGAGTTACAGCTGGACGGAAGATAATCTTGTGGTAATCAATGTTCTGGTCCTTGCTGAGGTGTTTTGCAATCGCGCCTCCTATAGGAGTGGTGGTGTCACCCATGAGCTGGTCGCCTTCCCAATAGATGCCGAAGGTCTCCTTCACGAAATCACGGTACTCGCCTGGGCTCAACACAGGGAGGTTCTTTGAGTTGTGCTGAACGCTGATAGAACCGCTGTATGAAATTTGTGGCTTAGAGCCTTTGCCTTTCTTTGTGGTGATGAGGATTACACCATTGGAAGCACGCGAACCGTAGATGGCTGCTGAAGATGCGTCCTTGAGGACGGTGAAAGACTCGATATCGTTAGGATTGAGCATGTCGAGAGGGTTGGACATACCATAACCGCCCTGCGCTGCGATAGGCACACCGTCAATAACTATAAGAGGGTCGTTGGATGCATTGAGGGAAGCGGCGCCACGGATACGGATAGTAGAGCCTGAACCAGGGCCACCGTCACCAGGGGTGATGAGCAGGCCAGGAACCTTACCTTTGAGCATGTCCTGTGTCGAAACGACAGCACCGCGGTTGAGTCCATCGTTCTTGATTGCTGTCACTGAACCTGTCATGTCATTCTTTTTAACGCTACCGTAACCGATAACCACAACTTCCTCAAGGAAAGTGGTGTCGTCAGTCAGAGTAACTGTAGCAGGAACCTGTGATGCAGGATAAGACTGGGTTGCGTAACCTACACAGCTGAATTCCACAATTGCGTCAGCTGATGATACGCTCAAGACATAATTGCCGTCCATATCGGTGATGGTACCGTTGGTAGTACCCTGTTCGAGTACTGTACCTCCGATAACCGGACCAATGGCATCGACAATTGTGCCCTTAACCGTGTACCCGCCTTGTGCGGATACAGAAACAGAGAAGATGGCTGAAGCCACCAGCGCTGAAAGAATGGTTAAGAATCTCTTCATAAGATTTTTTTAAGTTATTAATAATGATATTGATAAAAATATTGGTTCATTTCTTTTTAAAGCTCACCAGGCTCACGGAAAGGGCGCCCAGAACAAGAAGAACAGCGGCGACCACGAGCATGGCAGGCTGGTTTCCTCCCACCATCTTCAGGACCAGACCGCCTGCCGCCGCAGCGCATATCTGCGGCAGGCATATGGTGCAGTTGAAAAGGCCGAGATATGTACCCATATGGTCTCCTGAGAGGGAGTTGGTGAGCAGGGTAAATGGCAATGCAAGCATTGCAGCCCAAGCAGTTCCCACCAGGAAGTAGCTTATGCACATCAGATATTTGTCGTGCATGAAGAATACTGAAGCAAAGCCGAGAGCTCCTATAAGAAGACTCACAACGTAGGCCATCTTGATGTTCTTGAACTTAGGAATTATCATTGCCCAAAGTATTGAGCCTACGGCCTGAACGGCAAAGAGCACTCCTACCCAGTTGCCTGCAGCCTGATAACCCTCAGATGCCACATCGGTGGTGTTCCAGCAGAGAGTGGCAGCAGCACCGTTGGTGTAAGTCCACATATACATGAAGGCTGCCCAACAGAAGAATTGTACGAGACCCACTGTCCAGAAAGTCTTGGGAGCGTCGATGAGAAGTTTCACAAAACCAGGCTTAGAGGCATTGTCGTCTCCTGAAACTGGATTGCCGTGGAACTCGGCATACTCCTGAGGATTCATCTCCTTCACTTTTATAAAGGTATAAAGCACGCAGAGTATGAGTATGATGGCTCCAATATAGAAACTCCATATAACGGAATCAGGCACTACGCCTTCAGGAGCTGTATTGGCAATTCCTATCCAAGTAAAGAATATAGGGAAAAGGTAGCCTACGAGACTGCCTGCATTACAGAGAAGACTCTGTATGGAATAAGCCTCTGTTTTCTGGTTCTCGCCCACCATATCACCTACCATCATCTTGAATGGCTGCATGGCCACATTGATTAGCCATTCAAGATGATGGTAGGTGATATGG
>CAMFRR010000086.1 GCA_945982095.1 uncultured Bacteroidales bacterium | reverse complement strand
GTATCCATCTGGTCGAATGCAAGGTAGGGGACATAATGAGGATTGTCCCTGTATAGAGTTTCAGGGAAGTCTACGAATGCGCGCAATTCACGCCTTGTCTTGACTTCGCGAATAGATATTTCAGACATAGGTTATAGTTTATCTCAAAGATTGTAGCCCAAATATGCGAAAAAAAAGCAAAAACAGCAATTTTTCATAACTAAATGTCGCTGCTGAAGCAAAATTTTCTTATTTTGCAAGTTATCCAATGAGGTATGTATATAATAAGGGATATTGTTGAAAATAAAATAATTATTCAAAATGCTTATGAAACGTGTTTACCTTTCTCCTGTGCTTGAGCTTACAGAAGACAGACTTGGCGATTCAATCTTGAGCGTGAGCGATCCTGTAACCAATTTCCCTGGCGCTGACCAGTCTGAGCAGTGGCAGGACGGACCATTCTCATGGGATTAATAACCATTAATTATTTGTATTCAGTTATGAAAAAGACATACATTGCAGCAATGGTTATGGCTGCACTTGCCATGGCTTCATGCCATAAAGGACAGTATGCAGGCAGCGAAAATGGCAAAAGCGTCAGCTTCACCGCATATGCGGAAGGTTCATCTGAGCGCGGCTCTTCCAAGACTGTTCTCAATGACCACGTTTCAGAATGGGCAAAGGACAATATTTGGGTGCTAAACGGTGAGGGCGATTGGAAAAAGTCCTATAGCACTCAGGCTGAGGGCGCGGGAAAGGCACTCTTCACTGAAGATGATGCTTCGGTAATATTCCCGGGAGGTCCTGCCGTGGCAGTTTGTCCAAAATATGCGGCTACATATGCCTTCTGGACCATAGAGTCAGACTTTCCAAACAAAATATGCGGCCTTTATCTGTCGCCTGAGCAGACTCCTGTGGCCGGAAGTTACGACCCCAATGCGCACGTATCCCTGGCATATACGGAAAATGAGGAGCTTCATTTCAAGAATCTCGTAGCCCTGCTCAAATTTACTGTTACAGAGCCGGGAGTGGAAAATGTAACCATAGAATCCCACGTCTCTAACACAATGTCCGGAAATTTCGCAGTATCTTTTGTGGATGAGAATTATTATGTTGATTACTATTATGTCGAGGGTATAATTAGGGCTTCAAGAGTATATCTCAATGGAAATATGGAAGCCGGCAAGACATATTATGCTGCCGTGCTGCCCGGCGAGTATCATGATTTCGGCGTTTTCGTTAACGGCAAACTCTTCAAGTCCAAAACTGGCACGGTATTTTTCGAGAGAAACAAAATCTATGACCTGGGAGAGATTGCCCCTGTAAAAGTGGATGATGGTGCCAAAGAATGCATCCTTACAGTAACCAACAAAAACGACTGGACAGATCTCCATGTATATGCATGGGTTGGATCCGGCTCGAATATATTCGGAGAATGGCCGGGAACTCCTGTTGTTGACGGACAGGTCACTTTCCCTAAAGAGTATTACGGCAAGACTGTCAAGTATATAGTCAACGATGGAGGTAAAGGAAAACAGACTTTTGATCTTGAGCAGAAACTGGATGGAGATTTCACTATAACCATTCCGGGAACTACTCCTGAGCCAGATACTTTCCTTGTTCTGGATTGGCCACATGGCAACACCTTCATCTATTATTGGGGTACAGGCATTTCTTCTCCTAATTGGCCCGGCTATGAGATGACAAGTGTAATCCCAGGCCTGGCTACCTGGAGTATGCCTCAGGACTTCGTCAATGCCGAAAGTTTCAATTTCATAATCAACAACGGCATGGGCACCCAGACAATAGACCTCAGCATAGATAATGCTGTCAAGTACGACAACGGAGGATACGTCTACACCTACGATGCTGATCATTTGAAATAGCTGATTCTTCACTTTTCCTATGATGACAGAGAAACTGAAATATGCACTGACTGCGTTGATATGTCTGTGTTCATGTCAGACCCAGCTTGAAATCCCTTCGGATCAGGCCGGGAATTGTTTGCACACTTTCATAGTGAGCACGGAAGGAGGGAATGAGGAAAGCAAGACAGTGCTCAGCGGATATAAGAATTATTGGAGCGGCAATGAAGCCATACAGGTTTTGGGTACCGGAGGTTCATACCGTTTCGAAGCCGTTGTAGACAGTCCTGTCACCAGCACCACCTTCAGCTACGGGGGAGGGGAATTCAGCGAAGCTGAGGTAATTGCTGTATACCCTGCCCAGGGTTCATCCAAATACAGCGCCAACCTCACTACAAAGAGCGTTTCGGGTGTTTCTATCCCTGTAAAACAGACAGCCTGCGAAAACAGTTACGACCCGAATGCAGCCCTCAGCGTTGCATACTCCTCTTCCAACTCCATTCATTTCAAGAATGTCACCGCCCTTCTGAAATTCACTGTAGGAAGCAGCGGTGTTAACAACGTCACTTTCCATGCCAACGGCGAGAAACTGTCTGGCAAATGCAGCGTGGCGTATAATGACGGAAATCCTGTAGTCAGCTCCGTGACGGATACCTATGTGGAGATGTCGGGCAAGCTGGAGCAGGGCAAGACCTACTACATTGCCATAAAGCCTGGTACTTACAGCAAGGGTATAGGCATAGAGTTCAATAAGATGGCCTGCAAGACCAAGTCTTCTGCAGTGAGCTTTGAACGCAACAGAATCTATGACCTTGGGCTTATCAGCTTCCCTGGCAGTTCTGAGAACAATCTGCCTGCGGATGCAAAGCATGGCATCAACTACAACTCAGATGGCAGCGTGACTCTTGTGCTCTATGAGAAGGACAACCAGGGTTGGCACTACGACAACTGCTATCTTTTGGGCGATTTTAACAATTGGACACGCACCGATGCCCATAAGATGAATCGTCACGAGGACAAGGGAATATGGTGGATAACCCTTTCAGGACTGGACCCTAAGACGGAGTACAGATATCAGTATGAGCTGGTTACGGGTTCTTCAACCGTACGCATACATGACCCTTACAGTGAGATTGTGTATGACGAGCACAACGACAAATACATCTCGCATTCCACCTACTACGGAATTCCTGCATTCCCAAGCGGAGCCTGGAACAATATTTCAGCATTCCAGATAGAACGTCAGGACAAGTACGAATGGGCCGTAGACAATTTCAAGATAGAGGACAAGGATGATATAGTCATCTATGAGCTGCTGCTCCGCGATTTTACCACCAAGCATGACCTGCATGGCGCTATTGAGCAGTTGGACTATCTCCAGAAACTTGGAATAGGAGCAATAGAGCTAATGCCTGTGCAGGAGTTTGACGGCAATCTCAGCTGGGGCTACAATCCTTGCTCATATTTTGCTCTCGACAAGGCCTATGGCACCCGTTGGGACTATAAACATTTCATAGATGAATGCCATAAGCGCGGAATTGCCGTTCTGCTTGACGTCACCTACAACCACGCGACAGGAGCTCATCCATATGCCAAGATGTATTGGGACAGCCAAGGCAACAAAACTTCTTGGACCAATCCTTTCTTCAATGAATATGCCCCTCATCAGTTCAGCGTATATCACGACTGGAACCATTCGAATTGGATGGTACGTGAGCATGTGAAACGCAGTCTGGAATATCTGCTAAAAGAATATCGTATTGACGGCTTCCGTTTCGACCTCAGCAAGGGTTTCACCCAGAACAGCGGCACCGAATCTTCATATGACGACTCAAGGGTGAATATCATCAAGGAATACCACAATGCCATCAAGGCCGTGAACCCTGATGCCATCATGATTTGCGAGCATTTCTGCGATGCGGAGAACTGGGAGCTCGGAGCAAACGGCATCAAAGTGTGGAGGAAGATGTGCGCACCTTATGGCCAAAGCGCAATGGGACACAGTGACAATGCGGCTTTCTGGGGCTTGAGGGAGGATTCAGGCGTACGTTTCGGCACCTTTGTCGGATATATGGAGAGTCACGATGAAGAGCGCCTCGGCTATCTGGCTGAGAATTACGGCACTGACAGAGTCAAGAAAGACTATACTTTGCGTCTCCAGAGGGCAGCGCTCAATGCGGCCTTCTTCCTGCTCGTGCCTGGTCCTAAGATGATTTGGCAGTTCGGTGAGCTGGGCTATGAAATCTCCATCAACTATGGAGGTGTGAATACGGCAGAGAAACCTGTCAAGACTGAGGAATATATGGCCAATGAGCATCGCAAGGCCCTCTATGAATGCTATGCAGCGCTGCTGAAGTTCAGGAAGGAAAATCCTCGCTTCTTCGACAATGACGCCTCTTTCAGCTGGAAAGTGGGTGATAATGATTGGCCAGGAAGGTCAATTACCTGCAAGAGTGCAGAAGGGAAGTATTTCGTGCTATTCGGCAATTTCGGCTATGGAGACAATACAATCAGCGTGAACCTGCCTCATGGCGGAAAGTGGTACAATGCTCTGGACCATCGCGAGGATAATTGTTGGAACGGCAGCAACCATAATCCTACCCTGCATGAAGGCGAGTTCTATCTTTTGACCGACTTTTAAATCTTTGATATCAAGTAATAATAATTATAAAAAATTTATCACAATGAAAGAAAACATGTATTATCAGTCACCTGAACTCAAGCTGGTTGAGGTGAGCGTGAGGACAGAGGTTCTCACAGGCAGTACTTTTACGACTTCCAATGCTTCAGTAGAGTCGTGGGATGAAGAAACTTATCAGTGGCAATAGGGGGACTGCACTATGAAAAAGTATTTATCTTATGCAATAGCTTTGGCTGCTGTTTTGACTGTGGCTTGCAATAAGGAGAATCCTTCTGCTGATCAGCCGGGTAAAGGCAATACCGGTCTTCGTTCTTTTACCGCCTATGTTGACGGCGCTGACTCCAAGACAGTGTTCGGAAACTCTGAAAATAATAAGAAACAGTCTTTGTGGAGTGGTGTGGAGTCAATTAAAGTATTAAGTCAAGGACAGAACGCGGTTTCTTTTTACACTGACAATCTTGAGTCAGCCACTGAATCTGCCAAATTCAATATTGATAAAAACTCAACTCTTGATCCAGGTCCTTGGTTTGCAGTTTATCCTCATGCTGCTAATCCTTCTTGGACTAAGGGTACAAC
>CAMFRR010000085.1 GCA_945982095.1 uncultured Bacteroidales bacterium | reverse complement strand
ATCCTCCCTTATTCCTATCATCTTGACATTGGTCTTTGAAAACATACTGTTCCTGTTGTCCATCACAGCCTGTTTCTCGTAGCCATACACCACTGCATTGATGGTCTTGCCGGCGGATACGAAACTATAGCCCGCTATCTCATAATTACCTATGTGCGAGCTTAACATCACGAAAGCTTCATCTGCAGCGGCCAGTGCATCGAACTTCTCCATACCTTCCACCACCACATCGAATTTCTTTCCGGCATACATGGCAAACCTGTCCACAACCACCTGCGAAAACATACAATGGTTCTTGTACACATACCAGGCAGACTTCAGGCGGCCGAAACCCATACGCTCCCTATAGAAGCTCCACGAAGTCTTGCGGCTGGGGTTCAGCAAGAGAACGACAGGTATTACGAATACATATGAAAACAAGTACACCAGCCGTACATCAATGAAGCGCAAGGCAAATCTGAGAGATCCAAGAAGAAACCCATTGCCGAAGGTAGTGCCAGCCCACTGCTTATTCTCCATAGCGCTATCAGCTGATTTTGCTCTCAATGTAGTCGCAGAATTTTGAGAAAGTGTCCACTCCTGCCATTTCCTCAGCCTTTATCTTGAATCCGAAATTCCTTTCAACAATTACTACAATATCAACAAAATCAAGACTGTCTATACCCATATCCTCCTTGAGTTTGGCCTCAGGGAAAATCTTGTCTTCTTCAATCTCCAATTCTTCAATAAGGAAAGCCTTTACTTTCTCCTCGATTTCTGTACGGTTCATATATTCAGATAAATTTTAGATTAGTTAATGTTATTTCATACCAGGTTCCGCAAGACGGAACTCAAATCAATTTCTTGATGACGAGGGCGCTGTTGGTACCGCCGAAGCCAAACGAATTGCTCAAGACCGTATTTATTTCAGCCTCGACAGTTTCTTTTGGAAGATTCAGATGCTGGGCACAATCATCAGGCTCCTCGAGATTCAGGTTGCGGGCTACGAATGAATTCTGCATCATAATAATGCTGTAAATGACTTCGCTTGCCCCGGCCATCCAGCACTCATGTCCTGTCATACCCTTGGTACTGCTGACCAGAGCATGCTCTCCCCTGAACAGTTTATCTATAGCCATGGCCTCATACATGTCACCCTGACGGGTACCGGTTGCGTGCGCATTGATGTAATCCACATCGCCTGCCTTGATGCCTGCATCATTCATAGCCCTCTGCATGGCCCTCACACAGCCTTCGTCACTTGGCTGGCTGATTACTGCAGTGCCATTTGAAGAGAAGCCATATCCCACCACCTCAGCAATGATATTGGCACCGCGGGCCACTGCATGGTCATAATCCTCCAACACCAGGGCAGCCGCTCCGCCGCTCGGCACAAGTCCGTCACGGTTCCTGTCAAAAGGACGGCTCGCCTTCTGGGGATTCTCCTCATTCTTTGAAAAAGCGCCTATGGCATCAAAAGAAGCCATGGAATAATAGTTGGTTTCCTGAGCACCGCCGCAAAGCACCATATCCTGCAGGCCCTGTTTTATGAGCATATAAGCAAGGCCTATGGAATGGCTGCCGCTGGCGCAGGCCGCGCTGACCGTGAAATTCACACCCTTGAGGCGGAAAATAGTGCTCATGTTCATGGTCACTGTTGAGTTCATGGCCTG
Source organism: uncultured Bacteroidales bacterium (assembly GCA_945982095.1). Lineage (GTDB taxonomy): Bacteria > Bacteroidota > Bacteroidia > Bacteroidales > UBA932 > Cryptobacteroides. The sequence continues at coordinate 3,414 of CAMFRR010000085.1, read as the reverse complement.
GAAAATATAAGACTGGCCAAGAAGCTCTGTGTCATGCTTTTCATCCATAATCTTATGAGCCTCAATCACAGGCTTGGCCGACGAGTCATTGCCGAAAATGCAGCCGCATTCGTTGGCATCCAGATAAGCCTGGTCCACACCGGCCATCTTGAAAGCATCAAGACTGGCCATAAAGGCATATTCAGCCTCTTCAGACAGGCCACGTCTCAGATGACGGTCTATAAGTCCCTTAAGCACAGGCTTTTTCACTATGCCCGTAAGAGCTGACTGATATCCGTATCCCTTTCTGATTTCCTCTATTCCTATTCCGGACTTGCCGTTGAACAACGAGTCCTTCACTTCTTCAATACTGGTGCCCAGACACGACCATATGCCCATGCCTGTTATTACTACTCTTCCCATTCGATATTATTGATAATCATTAATACAGGCCGCCGTTTATGTTGATGACCTCTCCCGTGATATAAGCCGCACCTTCGCTGCAGAGGAAAGCCACAAGCTCCGCAACTTCCTCAGCTTTGCCGAAGCGCTTCATAGGCACTAGTTTCTTGAGTTCATCCTGAGGTAAATCCTTGGTCATATCGGTCTCAATGAAACCCGGAGCAACAGCATTTACTGTCACCTTACGGGCGGCAGCCTCCTGAGCCAAGGACCTGGTGGCTCCTATGATTGCAGCCTTTGCTGCGCTGTAATTGGTTTGGCCGGCCATACCCTTCAGTCCGCTCAGCGAAGTCATGTTCACAATGCGTCCGCCATGTCCCCTCATCATCATCTTAGGCAACAAAGCCCTTGTAACATAGAAGAAACCGTTCACAGTAACGTCAAGCACATCATGCCAATCTTTGTCCGGCATCATGAACATCACATTATCCCTCCTTATGCCTGCGTTGTTCACAAGATAGGCAATATAATCATCAGGATGTTCCTTCTCCCATGCCTCCAAAGACTCGGTAACCTGCTGCAAATCAGCTACATTGAACTGCATTAGACTTGCCTCCCCACCTGCTGCATGAATGATGTCCCTCACCTCTTCGGCAGCTGCTCCGTTGGATTGATAATTGATTATTACAGGAATGCCCATGGATGCCAGCTTAATGCATATCGCACGACCCAAGCCTCTGGAACCACCTGTCACAAGTGCATATTTCATAAAAAATAATATATCTAATTTAGCAATTACTAAACAATTCACAAAGTTACAAATAAATACGGAAATAATCGTTATTTTTGCGCTAAAGCAGGAAATATCATGTCAGTACAAATTAGCCCCCTCCCTTTCATTCGTCTTATATCAACAACATTCACAGCCCTGTTGGTTATGGCAAGTTGTCGCGTCCAGACGGCGTACAATGACAATTACAGCCCTGCCACAAGTTACCATTTTGACAGTCCGGCAAGGCTTTGGGAAGAATGCCTGCCGCTGGGCAACGGCAGGATAGGCATGATGCCTGATGGAGGAATAGAACACGAAAACATAGTATTGAACGAAATCTCCATGTGGAGCGGCAGCAAGGACGACGGAATGAACCCCCAGGCGAAGGATGCACTTCCACGCATAAGGCAGTTGCTGTTCGAGGGTAAAAATGCTGAAGCTCAGCAGCTTATGTATGAAAGTTTTACCTGCAAAGGCAAGGGTACCAACAGGGGTTCTGCCTACAATGCCCCTTATGGCAGCTATCAGCTTTTCGGCAATCTGCGCATAGACTATCCCGGGCTTGGCAACAAGCTGACAGACTACACTCGTGAGTTGGACATGGACAAGGCCATGGCCGTAACTTCCTTTGTTTCAGACGGAACAACATACAGACGCGAATATTTCTGCTCACGCAGCGAGGACCTTGCAGTCATACGGCTGAGCGCATCAGAAAAAGGCAAAGTGTCTTGCCATATCACTATGGACAGGAAAGCCGACATAGATGAAAGCGAAATCCTACAGCCCACAATCTGTACAGATAAGGGAGACCTTCTGTTCCAGGGCTCTCTTCCAAGCGGACAGGACAACATTGAAGGAGTGCATTACGCAGCCCGCATACGCATATGCGACGGCAAAGGCCGACCTTGTAAGCCCGAAGCTGAAAATGGAAGCATAGAGCTTTCAGGAGAGGACGAGCTCATCATATATATAGCGATGGCAACGGATTTCTGGGGCGACAATCCCGTTGAGAAAGTTCAGACACAGATTGAACAAGCCTCGGCCAAAGATTATAACGAACTGAAAGCCTGTCACATAGCCAGCCACAGGCAGCTATTCCGCCGCTGCTGCATAGACTTGGGCAGCAATGCAGAGCGTGAGAAACTCCCAATAGACCGCAGACTCCAGGCCTTTGCAGCAGACGGGAACGACCCTTCCCTCCCTGCCCTGTATTACCACTTCGGCCGCTACCTGCTCATAAGCTCCACGAGGCCGTCAAGCCTTCCTCCAAACCTCCAGGGGCTATGGGCCAATAGCATAAACACACCTTGGAACGGAGATTACCACCTGAACATCAACCTGCAGATGAACCACTGGCCGGCAGAAAGCGGAAATCTGCCCGAACTGGTGGAGCCCCTCATTGAATGGACCAAGGCCCTGGTGCCAAGCGGTAGGGAGACGGCTAGAGTATTCTACGGAGCACGTGGCTGGGTGGCGCACAGCATAAGCAATGTATGGGAATGGACAGCACCTGGAGAACACCCTTCCTGGGGTGCAACCAACACCTCGGCAGCCTGGCTGTGTGAACATCTCTACGACCATTACGACTATTCACGCAATCTCGAGCAGCTGCGCGATGTATATCCTGTGATGAAAGAAGCCAGCCTCTTCTTTGCAGACATGCTGGTTGAAGACCCACGAAGCACATATCTCGTCACCGCCCCCACCACTTCTCCAGAAAATTCCTTCAAATGCCCTGACGGCAGCATTGCCGCAGTGACTGCAGGCTCCTGCATGGACAATCAGATTCTGAGGGAACTTTTCCATAATACCGCCAAGGCTGCATCCCTGCTGGACATTGACAGAGCTTTTGCAGACAGCCTGCTCGTACTGTCATCACGGCTTATGCCAAGCACCATTGCAGAAGATGGGCGCATCATGGAATGGAACAGCAATTTCCAAGAAATAGAACCTCATCACAGACACATATCCCATCTCTACGGGCTATACCCCGCTTGCGAGATTAATCCTCACACCAGTCCTGAACTTGCCAAGGCAGCAAAAAAGAGCCTGGAGGCAAGAGGAGATGAGGGTACAGGCTGGTCAATGGCATGGAAAGTATGTTTCTGGGCCAGGCTCCAAGACGGAGAGAGGGCATTCAAGCTGCTTAAAACCCTGCTGAATCCGGCCTTCCGCGATATAACTGCGGATTCGGGGAGCACTGCTGAGGGTTCGGGGTGCACTGCTGCGGATTCGGGGAGCACTGCTGCGGACTCAGGGAG
>CAMFRR010000084.1 GCA_945982095.1 uncultured Bacteroidales bacterium | reverse complement strand
CACGTAAGGAGTCGTCGGCAGCGTCAGATGTGTATAAGAGACAGATATAATAGCTCGCAAGGGCACCTGTCTTTTCACAGAATACAGCCTTCCAGGAGTTGCCGCAGCTGAATGTATGCCTGCCGTTCTCAACACTGTACTGAGGCAGCAATGAAGTCTCAGGAATCTCAATCTCAGCCTGGGCAGCCCTAATTGTGAGCTGGTCATAGGCCACAACACTTCCTGCAGGAAGCAGGCCATCAGACTCTTTCAGAACATAGCCTATTCTCAGGTAGGCATCTTTGCTGCTGTCTTTCAGAAGTTCTCTGATGATATCCAGCTTATCGTCCTGAATCTTAACCTCAGCCTTCTGACCAGGAGCAATATCCAGGGTCTCGGTCTGATACCAGGATGCATATTCTTCACCATCCACTATGAGAGTCAAAGTGATGAAATAGTCGGACAGATCTTTGAAAAAGTTCTCGTTGTAGATTGTAAGCTTTCCTTCAGCCAAAAGTTCAGGAGTAGCGCTGGTGTGTATGTTCTGATACTGGTAGGCCACCTCATAGGCATGTGGATGCAGGCTGCGGTCTGCTGCTATGATGCCGTTGCAGCAGAAAGAATTGTCGGAAGGATCGTATGCGTTCCAGTCGCCTCCGAAAGCATAGACATGGTCGGTGCCACAAGTCTTTGGATCAACTTTCTTATACAAAGCCTGGTCTACGAAATCCCATATGAAGCCTCCCTGATATTGGCTGAATTCACGTATGAGGTCCCAATACTCCTTGAATCCGCCTAGGGAGTTGCCCATGGCGTGAGCATACTCACACTGGATAAGAGGGCGCTCAGGTTTGGATTCGAGATATTTGCGGCAATCTTCAGGAGTCATATACATAGGACAGAAAACATCGGTATGAGGATTCTGCTCTGCCCTTTCGTACTGCACAGGACGGCTTGTGTCCAAAGCCTTGGCAATAGCATAGCATTTCTCGAAGTTCTCGCCGTCACCGGCCTCGTTGCCCATACTCCAAACCACTATGCTCGGATGGTTGCGGTCCCTTTGTATCATTCGGGTCACACGCTCCTTATGAGCCTGGAAATAAGATGGATTCTTGGCAAGAGATGCAGGTCCGTAGCCCATGCCGTGAGATTCTATATTGGCCTCATCAACTACATAGAGTCCGTACTGGTCACAGAGCTCATACCAGCGTGGGTCATTAGGATAGTGGCAGGTACGTACAGCATTGATATTCAGCTGTTTCATAATCCTGATATCCTCTATCATATCTTCAGGATCCACTACATATCCCTTGTATGGATTGAGTTCGTGGCGGTCGGCGCCCTTGAAAAGCACAGGCTTGCCATTTACAAGGAAGTGTCCATCCTTAACACAAACATCACGGAAGCCTATTTTCAGGGAAGCGTCATCCGAAGCGCCTTTAGGACCTGCGGCGTGAAGCTTGAGTGTGTAAAGAGCAGGGATTTCTGCACTCCACAAAGCCGGATTCTCTATTTTCACGCTTCCATCAGCGATATTCTTCACAACGGGGATATCGAAAGAGGCGGCTTCCTTGCCCTTAGGGTCGAGCAGAGTCGCGTGTATGCTGCTTATGCCCTTAGTGGTAAGAGAATGAACGCTGAGGGTACCGTCAGCTGAAGCCACTACATTGATGTCTTCAATCCTGCTCTTAGGACGGGCATAGATGTAGGTTTCGCGGGCTATGCCTGTGAGACGGAAGAAATCCTGGTCCTCGAGATAGGTGCCGTCGCACCAGCGGAAAATTTCGAAGGCAATGAGGTTTTCGCCTCTTTTGACGAATTTGGTGATATTGAATCGGGCCTCAAGCTTGCTGTCCTCGCTGTAGCCCACTTCCTTTCCATTAATCCAAATCCTGATGTTGGATGTGGCGGAACCTATGTGGAGGAAAATATCCTTTCCCTGCCACTCTTCGCCCAGAGTGAAAGTGTTGCGGTATTGACCGGCATAGTTATGTTCCAAAGCCGGGAAAGGAGGATTGTTGGTGTAGTGGCCTCTCCAAGCGTAACCTACATTAAGATACACAGGATCTCCATAACCATTGAGCTCCCACATGCCGGGAACAGGCATTGTTCCCCATGCTGAATCATCATAGCCGGCCTTGTAGAATTCAGTGCAACGCCCTTCAATGCTCTCATACCATTTGAATTTCCATGCTCCGTGCAGCGAAAGTTTAGGGCCGGAGTGATGGAAACTTGCTGTCATAGGAAGACGGTTGATCTGATTCACAGCCGGATTCTGCCAGGCTGGAGCAGTATCAGACTTTGCTTCTGAAGGCAACACTGCCAGCATGCCGAGCAAAGCCAAAGAAAAGGAAAGCAATTTAAGCATATCGTAGTTGTATTATGTTAACACACAAATATAATAAATATACCCATATGCACAAAAAAAGGCCTCGCATCACTGCGGGGCCAATTCTCGACTAATAAAAGTCACTAACCTAAAACTTAACCTATGAAAAAACTATTCGGTTAAGAATATTGCAAGTGCTGTGCCAAACTACAGCAAAAGATCTTTAAGTTGTGAAATATTTTCAATCTCAAATACTTTTTCAGAGTCGGGCATCTTAGCGAACTCATGTTGCCATGAAAAATCCTTATGTGGAACATAAACGGCCCAGCCACCCATCTCAATGACCGGGAGCACGTCACTGCGCACCGCATTCCCCACCATGAAAAAGTTTTCCGGGGCTATGCCTGCCTTGACGGCAAGATTGCGGTAATCGGCGGCCGACTTGTTTTCCATCACCTCTATTGCGCTGACAAGGTCCTGAAGTCCACAGATATGCCATTTGCGCATCTGCTCGCTGGACTCCCCTTTGGTCGCTATGATGAGAGTATATTTCTCAGCAAGGGCCTTGAGCGTATCCTCTACCTCAGGCATAAGCTCCAGACGGTGAAGGGCCAGGCGCAGGATTATGGCACGTATCTCCGAATACATCCCAGCCCCGAATTCTTCAGGGCAGATTTCCAGAGCCGCGTCGCACATTGCTATGAGGTAAGTCTTTGAACCGTAGCCGAATACCTTGATATTTTCCTCCTGATGCCTGGCGAGGGTCTTGGCTGCGAAATACTCATCCACATAAGGAGACATCAACTCCACGAACTCTGCCTCAGCCTTGCGGAAATAGCTGTCGTTCTCCCACAAGGTGTCGTCGGCATCGAGGAAGATGTGGGTAATATGCTTGAGACGGCTGTCCATTACTCAGCCTTTGATGTTGTATCGGCTACGGCTGTACTGTCTGCTGCTGCCTTGACAGCTTCCTCCTGCTCTTCCAACACAGCCTTAAGTATCACAACAGGCACTACAGGTCTGTCATAACGGTCGGTCTGGACCTGAGCGATTGCATCTATCACTTCCATTCCCTCAATTACCTGGCCGTAAACGGTGTACTGTCCGTCGAGGTGGCTGCAGCCATTTTCATCCTGAACTATATAGAACTGGCTGCCTGAAGAGGCGCGGCGAGGATTGGCATAGTCACCCAGACGGGCTGCGGCAAGAGCGCCTTTGCAATGATGAAGTTCAGGCACGAACTCGGCTGCAATGGTGTAACCGGGACCGCCCTGGCCCCATTGGGTCGCAAGGGAATCATCCTTGCTCAGAGGGTCGCCGCCCTGAATCATGAAGCCGTTGATCACGCGGTGGAACTTCACTCCGTCATAGAAGCCTTCCTTAACCAATTTCACAAAATTGTCCCTATGTCCGGGGGTTGCGTTGAAGAGTCTTATCTTCATTACGCCCTTGGTGGTAACCATCTCCACTACCGGGCCGCCCATTGGATCTGTAATCATCTCTTTGTCAGTTTCTTTTGAATTGTTATTGCATGAGCAGCCGGCAAGCACCATGGCGCCTATGGCTGCGAGTATTCTCTTTTTCATATATGTGGTCTTTAATACGTTCAGCCTTATGCTGATGTCGAATACAAGACGCAAAATTAATGATTTTTGGCGAAAATATGGTATTTTTGCAACATGAAAAGTCCTGTCAAACAACTTGTGTCAGAAACCGCCATTTACGGTCTCTCCACCATTCTGGCCCGTATACTGAACTTTCTGCTGGTGCCTGTCTACACCAGAGTTCTGACCCAGGGTAACTACGGCACTGTCACCGAACTCATGAGCTGGATAGGCGTACTTCAGGTGGTGCTGGTGCTCGGTTTGGAGACAGGTTGTTTCCGCTACGCCAACAAACAAGGCATGGATGGACGAAAGGTGTTCGGAAATGCCTTCGTGGCCGTGTTCGGGGTTAGCGCCCTGTTCCTGGCCCTGATGCTGGCCTGTGGAGATTCCATTGCTTCGCTCATGGGATATAGGGGTTATGGTTTTGTAATGAAATATATAGGAGGCATATTGGCCCTGGATTCTGTTACGGCCATCATCTTCTCCAAACTGCGCCAAGAGCACAAGGCATTCAAGTTTGCCCTGGTCAAGACCCTTAAGATATGTACGGAGCTGGGGGTCAATCTGTATCTCTTTCTAGCCGTCTCAAAGCCACAATGGATATACAACTTCGTCAGTGTCACACCTGACTTCAGCTATGTAATCTTCGCCATTTTTGCCAGTTGCGTGCTCTGCGGCCTGCTACTGCTTCCCGAAATATTCAAAATGTCTCTCAAGCTGGATGGCAAGTTGCTCAGAGACATGCTCTTATACAGTCTGCCCCTGATGGTGGCTGCCTTGCCGGGAGTTATCAACGATTTGCTGGACCGAATACTGTTCCGCTGGTTCGACACTTCTTCTGAGCATTGGCTCGATACCTTGGGTACATATCAGGCGGCCGTCAAGCTCTCCGTCATCATGAACCTGTGCATACAGATGTTCCGTTACGCTGCCGAGCCTTTCTTCTTCCAGAGAGCAGAGGAAAAAGGAAGCAAGGAGTTGTATGCCAAGGTTATGAACTGGTTCGTGGCCTTCTGTTGCCTCGTTATGCTCGGAGTTATATATTACATTGATATATTGGAACTGCTGCTGGGAAGGGATTTCCGCAGCGCCCTCGGGGTAGTGCCTATAATCTGTCTCTTATACACATCTCCGAGCCCACGAGACGGACTCCTATC
>CAMFRR010000083.1 GCA_945982095.1 uncultured Bacteroidales bacterium | reverse complement strand
GGCTGGTACCACAAGAAAGAAAGTGAGGTGGTGGTTGTGATGGCCCGCAAGACCGATTTGAACAAGATTCTAACTAATGTCAAGGAAGTGGATCCCGAGGCATTCATATCTGTGATTTCGGCTATGGGAGTTTATGGACAAGGCTTTGATGTTATCAAAAGTTCCATTTCAAAAAAAGCCAAAAATCACAATTGAAGCTGACTGATTTTTTGAAATTTACAAATCAGCGTCAAAAATCTCAAAACCTTAAGTGGACACACTTTTCTATATGGAAAAAGTCGTGTCCCCTTTTTATTTTTGACATAGAAATGAACTAAAACCATTAACTATGTCATTATTATTCAAATGTACAAGCTTCCTGTTGGCAGTTCTGCTGGCTGCTTTAGTCTGTTATGTATGTGTGATGAGGTATCGTGCAAGGTCCAAGGACGCCGGATCTGTTGCCGTAGTCAAGGATCACGGCAGCAACGATGAACTGTTCTGCAATCTGGAGAAATGGTTCCAGGAAGAGAAACCCTATCTTAATCCTGAACTCGGAGTGAGCGACTTGAGCGCAAAACTGCTTACCAACAGGACTTATCTGTCAGCAGCAATCAAAGCCAACGGCATGATCAATTTCAACTATTACGTAAACTCCTACAGGGTGCGTGAAGCTATGGAAATCTTCATAAAGGAGCCGGGATTAAGAATAGGGGAGGTCGCGTTCAAATGTGGTTTCAACTCGGCCTCCACCTTTACCATGGCCTTCAAGGCCTATGTCAACATGACTCCTACTCAGTGGCGCATCTGGTATCTTCAGAAGCCAGTTTCAGAAGACGGGTCACAAACAGAAGACATAGGGCGAGAGCACATAGATACAGCATGCGATAATGCATAGGATCTGCCATGAGGTCTGAGAAGTATTCTGCATTTTCCGCTCCCGGAATGTGTGAGATGAGTACGGAGAAGGCGTTGTTGGCGCAATGCATGAGCATGCAGAGCTTGAGTGAGCCTGTCTTGTAGTATACAAGGCCAAAAAGACAACCCAGTACGAAAGCCGGAATGGCCTGCCATGGATTCATGTGTATTACGGCAAAGAAGAGGGCTGAGACCAGTATGGCCACCACTGGTGAACTGTGTTTCAGCAGACCGCGCATTACCATGCCGCGGCAAAGCCATTCCTCAAAAAATGGGGCGAATACGGCTGTTGTGAGCAGGGCTGCCCACATAGGGGCGTTGGTAATTCCTTCCAATGCAGCTTTGAGCATATCAGGCATGGGCGGAAGCAGCTTTGTGGCGGGCTCTGTCACAATTGCGGAGCAGACTGTGGCTACAACACACATGAATGCCAGCATTATGATATTGATCTGGCCTTTTTTCACTTTGTAACAGTCGATTGCTGCTCTTTCGCCTTCTTCTTCCATAATCAGCTCCCTGCGGCTGCGTGCAGAGCAGTAGAGCATGGCTGGTATGAACATGATGGGATAGGTGATTATCATCATGTGATAGAGTTCGAGCTTGATTGGCAGAAGCATGAGCAGGAACTGTATAAGGCTGCCTATGCAGCTTCCGGCAAGCAGAAGACCCAGCAAGGCAAACATGCCTTTCCAGGAAGGAACATAGCCCTCATAAGTGGAGAGCAGGTCGAATGATGCTTTCTTTTTGTGCATATCTTGTTTGTTTTTAGATTGTTGCGGCTTTAAGATAACGGCCTGTGAAACTGCTCTGAGGTATGCCTTCAGGCTTTCCTGCATAAACAACTTCGCCACCTTTGTCACCGGCGTCGGGACCCAGGTCGATTACCCAGTCGGCAGCCCTCATTACATCCATATTGTGCTCGACTACGACCACGCTGTGACCTTTACGTATGAGTATGTCGAAACACTGAAGCAGGGTCTCCACATCTTTGAAGTGCAGGCCTGTGGTTGGCTCGTCGAATATGAACAGAATGTGTTTGTCCCGGCAGTCCGCACTCATGGACAGGAACCATGCCAGTTTTATGCGCTGGCTTTCTCCGCCTGAGAGCGTGCTGCTGCTCTGCCCCAGCTTTATGTAGCCAAGGCCCACATCCTCAATGAATTTCAGTTTCTCGGCTATGTTTTTGGCCAGGCGGCTTATCTTGTCTTCTGCGAAGAAGCATATTGCTTCGGATATGCTCATGTTGAGTATGTCGTCTATGTTCTTGCCGCGGTACCTCACTTCGAGGATGTCAGCCTTGAAGCGTTTGCCTGCACAGGCATCGCATATCATAACAACATCTGACATGAACTGCATAGGGATTTTTATGACTCCGTCGCCCTCGCACTCGGGACAGCGGCCGCCTTCCTGGTTGAATGAGAAGTGAGCTGCAGTGTAGCCGCTTATTTTTGCATATTGCTGCTCTGCCATGAGCTTGCGTATATCGTCATATATCTTCAGATATGTGACTGCATTGCTCCTTGTGCTCTTTCCAATGGGGTTCTGGTCCACGTATTCAACCTGATTGATCTTGTTCAGGGCCCCTCCAATGCCTCTGTGGGTGCCAGGCGCAGGGCCGGCCTTTTCCATATGGCGGCAGAGGGCAGGGTAGAGTATGGAACCTGTGAGCGTGGATTTTCCGCTGCCCGATACCCCGGTGATGGCGCAGAGACAGCCGAGTGGGATTTTTACGTCTATGTTCTTAAGGTTGTGTTCAAGGGCTCCGTAAATCTCGATGAAATCAGCGGGGTCCTTCTTTTTGCGGGCATATCTGGTGATTCTGTGGTCTATATATGCGCAGGTAAGGGATTTGTCATAGCCTGGAGCTGCATTGTCCCCGGCCTTGCCGAAAAACACCAGCTCGCCTCCGTGAATGCCGGCTCCCGGGCCCAGGTCCACTATGAAGTCGGCTGCCCTGATTATCTCTTCATCATGCTCCACGACAACCACAGTGTTGCCTATGTCGCGCAGTTTCTTCATTACCGAAATCAGGCGGGCAGTATCACGGGGATGCAGGCCTATACTAGGCTCATCCAGCACATAAAGCGAACCTACCAGGCAACTGCCCAAGGCGGTCACAAGGTTTATCCTCTGGGATTCTCCGCCCGAAAGGGTGTTGGAGGCACGGTCTAGGGTAAGATACTGAAGGCCAACCTCTTTGAGGTATTGCAGACGTGACAGGACTTCTTCGATTGCTTTCTGTGCCACCTTTCTGTCGTGGGAGTCCAGCTCCAGATTCGTGAAGAAATCAATGGCCCCTTCTATGGTCATTCCCAGGACTTCTGCAATGTTCTTTCCACCAATCTTAACCCACAATGCCTCAGGACGCAGACGGCTGCCCGAGCATGCGCGGCATGTAGTTCTTCCGCTGAAGCGGCTCAACATGTACTTATATTGTATTTTATACCTCTGGCTTTCTACCCATTTGAAAAACTCATTGAGCCCCACTATGCTCTCTTCCTCAGTTTCGCCCTTCGCTCCTTCCCATACGAGTTTTATTTCTTCCTGACTCAGTCGGCAATAAGGTTTGAATACGTCCAGGCCGTATTTGAAGCCGTTGCGGCACATCAGGTCCTTGAACCAACTCATCTTTTCTCCTTTGAAAGGGGCTATTGCACCTTCAAAGATGCTCTTGCTCTTGTCCGGGATTACCAGGTCTTCGCTTATGCCGTCTGTTTTTCCCAGGCCTCCGCACACGGGGCAGGCTCCGATAGGGGAGTTGAAGCTGAACAGGTATTCGTCGCACTTGCGGAATACGATTCCGTCAGCTTCGAACAGGTTGGAATATTCCTTCACATGGACTGAACTGTCATGCAGGCTGTCCAGATAGGCTACGAGCATGTGGCCGTTACCGCGGTCAAAGGCGTCCTGGACCGAGGCCCAGAGGCGGGTTTTGAAATCATCTTCGACTTCATCATAGCCTTCATTGGCTGAGTCCGGAAGCTTGACGCGGTCCACAAGAAGGGTGAGTGCCGGTTCTACGGCTTCTTCGCCTGCTCTTACAGCTTCCTTTTGGAGTATGTCTTCAATGGGATAAACCTTGTTGCATGAAGCATCATACAATCTTGTGTAGCCCTGTTCTTTGTATGACAGCAAGGCTTCGATTCTATCTTCGCGGCTGTTCCAGTTTATGTCTGCGAGTATATATGCCGCCTGTTTTCCTGAAGTAAGTATGTCGTTGACCACGCTCTCATTGGTGTCGAGTTTTACTTCTTTTCCGCTTATAGGGGAGAAGGTGTGGCCTATGCGGGCAAAAATCAGCCTCAGATAATCATATATTTCAGTGGTTGTGGCAACTGTAGATCGGGGATTGCGTATATTAACCCTCTGTTCTATGGCTATGGCAGGAGGTATGCCTTCGATTTTGTCCACATCCGGCTTGGACATGCGGCCAAGAAACTGTCTTGCATATGAGCTGAGGCTCTCTGCAAACCTTCTCTGGCCTTCGGCATATAGAGTATCAAAAGCAAGAGAACTTTTACCGCTGCCGCTGAGCCCGGTTATCACTATAAGACTGTTTCTGGGCAGCGTCAGGTCTATGTTCTTAAGATTGTGGACTTTAGCTCCCTTGATGATTATGTTGTCCTGCTCCATTGACTATATTTTTAACAAAAATACGAAAAAAAGTTCAAAAAAGTTTGATATTTAAAAAATGTGTCGTATATTTGCATTCCGAAACAATGACACTGACTTCGGAGCTGCAAAACAGCAAATTGGTGCGGTAGTTCAGCTGGTTAGAATATCGGCCTGTCACGCCGGGGGTCGCGGGTTCGAGTCCCGTCCGCACCGCAGAAAAGCTTCACAGAAATGTGAGGCTTTTTTCGTTGTGCCCGGCGTGACCAGGCATGACTATGCCGTAATGTGGGCTCAACGGAAAGACCGGGTATCTGCCTTAGAGTAGCGATACTATGTCCTGGTAGTATTTCTTGCTGACAGGTACATCCTCCACGCCACTTGCATTCATAGTGGCGAAATATCGGCCTTCCGAAGCCTTGGCAACCGAACGTACATTAGCCGGATTCACAAGGTATGACCTGTGCACACGCACAAATCCACACTTTGCACACAGTTGTTCAATATTCTTCATTGAATTCCTAAGCTCGTACAGCTTGACCTTGCCATTCTCCATATAATCTGTCTCTTATACACATCTCCGAGCCCACGAGACGGACTCC
>CAMFRR010000082.1 GCA_945982095.1 uncultured Bacteroidales bacterium | reverse complement strand
ATAAGCAGGCTTGCCCTCCACGATGCGCATTTCCACATCCACGCTGTCACCCTGAATATTTACCTCCACAGGAGTCACAGAGAAGAAGAGGTAGCCGTTGTCCTTGTAAAGCTTGTTTACGTCGTAGTCTGTCTGCTTCTCGCCTCCGTAGAGTCGTTTCTGCATGGTGACCACGTCATACACGTCTCCTTTCTTGATCTTGAGTATTTCATTGAGGGTCTCGGAAGGATAGACTGAGTTGCCTGTCCAGGTGATGTTCCTGAAATAGTATTTCTTGCCTTCCTCGAACTTGAAGTCTATCTGCAACCTGTTGGGCTCCACATAGAATATTGAGTCCTTTACAATGCGGGCATCACGATAACCTGCTTCGTTGAAGGTACTTATAAGGTTCCTCTTATCATTTGGATATTCTTTCTCCACGAACTTCTTGCTCTTGAAGAAGTTCATGAGCCTTATATCCCTGGTCTTCTTCATGCTGCGCATCAGCTTGGCGTCCTTTACATTGTCGTTGCCTTCGAATGTTATGGTCTTGATACGCACTTTCTGACCCTTGTTGATATGGAAATTGACACGCACCGCACCGCGGACCATGGTATCCTTCTTGGTCATCACATCAACTTCGCAAAGTTGGAAGCCTTTTTCCTTGTAGTAACGCTTGATGATGTCTACGCTGGCGGATGAAATATAGTCGGAAAAAGCCTGACCGCGTTTGATGGTGAGCCTTTCCCTCAGATCTTTCTCCTCAGAATTCTTTATGCCGGTGAAAGTGAAGCGGGAAATCCTTGGTCTCTCCTTGATGTTGAGCATAAGGTACACCGAATCTCCCTTCTCGCTGAGGTGGTCAATGCTCAAAGACACATCCTCAAAGAAGCGCTGCATCCAAAGACGTTTCACTATATTGCTTATGCCGTCACCCGGAATCGTAACTTCCATACCCGGACGCAGGCCCGAAACCTGAATTACCTGTTCCTTGCTGTAATAGTTCAAGCCCTGGCAATCCACACCCGCAACTATATATTTCTTTGGAGCACCGTAATTGACAGCTACCCCGTCATCCCCTGCCGCATGAGCCAAAATGCTCACAAGCAGGAGTACAAGCGCCGTCATCAACAACCTCAATTTCATCTGCAAACTATCTTGTCTTTTCTTATTGTTTCAAATAAAATACTCAATCTCGCAAATATACACCAATTATTTGGTTTTTCCATATCTGCGGTCCCGTTTTGCATATGCATCGAGAGCTTTCTTCCATTCTTCTTCACGGAATTCAGGCCACAGCGTGTCTGTAAAATAGAATTCGCTGTACGCAGCCTGCCAGAGCAGATAATTGCTGATGCGCTGTTCGCCTGAGGTGCGTATGATGAGGTCCGGGTCCGGAATATCCGCAGTGACAAGATAGCGGTCAAAATCTTCCATTGAGAGCCTTGAAGCCAGATGGGGATCGGAAACGGCATCGGCTGCGATTCGGCGTGCGGCCTGGAGTATATCCCACTTTCCGCTGTAACTGAGGAATATGACTAAGGTTATGACCTTGTTATCTTTGGTTTTTTCCATGCAGGCATCTATAGTGCCGTTGAGTTCATCGCTAAGACGGGACCTGTTGCCAAGCACCACGAAGCGCACTTTTTCCTCGCACATAAGCTCTATCTCCCCTATCATGGATTTCATCATCAGATCCATCAAGGCACTGACTTCCGCCTCGCTGCGTTTCCAGTTCTCTTCGCTGAAAGCATAGAGCGAGAGGTATTTGACTCCTGACTTTGCGGCTTCGCGCAGGATGCAGCGCACAGATTCAACACCTTCTATATGACCTGCTGAACGGTTAAGTCCTTTGCTGACGGCCCAACGGCCGTTTCCGTCCATGATTATGGACACATGTTCTGGAACCATCTTGATATTATTGTCTTTCGTTTCTCTTGTCTTCTCCCCAGGACAGCTTGTCGCACAAAGCCCGGATGAAATTGGACCCGCCGAGGCAAAGGCGTTTAAGCGAAAACTGTGCCATTGATATGTTTATGGTGGCATTCCTGTCCAGCACCACGGACTTGGTATCTGCGCTCAATATGAGAGATTCATCACGGCATATGAAACGCAGACTTATGTTTCTGTCATTCGGAACCACCAGTGGCCTTACATTAAGGTTGTGGGGCGCAATGGGGGAGATGATATGTACCATCGCTGAAGGATAGACTATGGGGCCGCCCACACTGAGATTGTAGGCCGTACTGCCTGCCGCTGAGGCCACCACCATGCCGTCACCCCAACAAGTGGGAAGCTCGACTCCATCTATACCTACCACCACACCCAGCATGGCCGGGCCGCTGCGCCTTACTGCTATCTCATTAACAGCCAGCATATTGCCTACAGGAGTAGAGACATTGAGCATATTCCTTTCCTTAAGTACAAAACTGCCTGTCCTGAAGGCTTCGGCCGTGTCTTCAGGCGAGTTCTCCGAGAGAAAACCGAGATGGCCGAAATTAACTCCCAGAATCGGGACATCGGCCTTTGCCGCCATCAGGGCTCCGCGCAGGTAAGTGCCGTCACCTCCCAGGCACACGAGCATATCGGTGTCTTCCGGAAGGCTGAATTCAGCCGAATCAGCCTCTGGTCCTGTTTCCATAACCTCGAGGCTGTGGCCGCAGGAAATTATAGCTTCCTGCAGAGAAAGAAATTTGTCCGATTTCAGATCTTCTTTATATCCCAATATGGCTGCAATCTTCATGTAAGTAGCTGTGTAATTAATCAATCTTTCAAATTTAGCATTTAATTTACAATTATTAATGAAGATTGTCGTATTTTTGCATCCCAAAACATACTAAATAATATTTACTATGACAAAACTTAGCGTTAATATAAATAAAATCGCAACGATACGCAATGCCCGCGGTGGAAACATGCCCAATGTGCTGCAGGCGGCTCTCGATTGCGAAAGTTTCGGAGCCCAGGGCATAACAGTACATCCGCGCCCCGACGAGAGACATATACGTTACAGCGATGTAAGGGAGATAAAACCCGCTATCAGCACTGAATTCAACATTGAAGGCAATCCCATTCCTTCATTCATCGAGCTGGTGCTGGAAGTACGCCCTGCACAAGTCACTCTGGTGCCGGACGCGCACGACGCCATAACTTCCAACGCCGGATGGGACACCATAAAGAACAGGGACTTCCTCACTGACATATGTTCCCGTTTCAAAAAGGCAGGAATACGCACTTCCATCTTTGTGGATCCTGACCCCGTGATGGTTGAGGGAGCCAGCGCCTGCGGAGCCGACAGGGTTGAACTCTACACCGAGGCCTATGCACGCAACTACGCCAAAAATAGGGAAGAAGCAATCGCCCCTTATGTCGCCGCAGCACTCAAGGCCAGGGAATGCGGACTGGGGCTCAATGCAGGCCATGACCTCAGCCTGGGGAACCTGAGATATTTCGTTCAAAGCATTGATTGGACTGACGAGGTGTCCATAGGTCATGCCCTCATATGTGACGCCCTCTATATGGGACTGGAGAAAAGCATACAGGCATATCTTGCAGAGATTAACTTTTTTTAATATATTTGTAATTTGCCACGCAAAAAATAGTAACAATAAAATACAGTATGAAAAAAATCCAAGCAATTCTCGGCCTGATGGCCGTTTCAATGATCGGCCTCAGCGGCTGCCAGAACACAAGTGAGACAAAAGAAAGCGCAGAAGAGCAGGCCACAGTAGCCACAGCAGCTGCCGGCAGCATAGTTTATTTCGACCTGGACCGCGTATTGGATCAGTACGACATGGCCAATGACAAACGCAGTGAGGTAGAAGCCAAGGTTGCAACCATACAGAAGGAGATCAACCGCCGTCAGAAAAGCCTCGAGGACGGCATTGCCAGCTTCCAGAACAAAATCAACAAAGGTCTCATGACCAGCGCTACCGCCCAGGCACAGCAGCAGAAACTCGCTGAGCAGGAGCAGGCTTTCCAGCAGTTCGCACAGCAGAAACAGGCTGAGATCATGGAAGAGCAGACTGTGATGATGAACCAGCTTGCCGATGCCATCAAGACTTTCGTTGAGAATTACAATATCGAGAAAGGCTATGCCATGATACTTACCAACCAGGCCAGCGTTCCTGTAATTGTGGCCGACCCTTCACTTGATATCACAAACGAGATCATCGAAGGCCTCAACAAAGAATACGTAGCAAACAAAAAAGCCGAATAATTCAAATTGAAAATAGCCATACTATCATGTTTCTACCCCTATAGAGGCGGTATTTCCCAATTCAACGCCGAGCTGCTTTGCGAATTGGGAAAGGACAACGAAGTCAAGGCTTTCAATTTCAAGCGCCAATATCCGGAGTTGCTGTTTCCGGGAAAGACGCAATATGTCACAGCGGATGACCAGGCCAAGGCCGTGCAAAGCACAGCGGTCCTTGACACGGTCAATCCGCTGACTTTTTACAGCACCTGCAAGGCCATACTGGCCTGGGAACCTGAACTGGTGATAGTGCGTTACTGGATGAGCTGGTTTGCCCCTTCACTGGGTTCCATCACAAGGGCTTTGAAACGCAAGGGAATTACCGTCATTTCCATATTGGACAATGTAATACCTCACGAGTCCCATTTTTTCGACAAGGCCCTCAACCTCTATTTCCTCAGCGGCAGCAGCGCTTCCGTCACCCTGTGTGATGCCGTGGCAAAGGATTTGCTGACACTGAGGCCGGACATGAAATATACAGTCATCCCCCACCCTCTATATTCACATTTCGGCGCAAAACTGCCGAGAGCCGAGGCCCTCACAAGGCTGGGGCTGGATCCGGGCAAAAGAACCCTGCTGTTCTTCGGGCTCATACGCGAATACAAGGGTCTGGACCTGCTTCTGGAAGCATTCGGGATGCTAGATCCTACTGAATACCAGCTCATTATAGCCGGAGAACCTTACGGAAGCTTCGACAGGTATCAGGCCCTGATTGACACTCTCAGCCCGGAGCACAAGGTACATTGCCGTCTCAGCTACATCAAGGACAGCGAAGTGGCGCAGTACTTCAGCGGCAGCGACCTATGCGTACTCCCCTACCGCAGCGCCACCCAGAGCGGGGTATCAGCTATTTCATTCCATTTCGAACTGCCTATGCTGTCTCTTATACACATCTGACGCTGCCGACGACTCCTTACGTGTA
>CAMFRR010000081.1 GCA_945982095.1 uncultured Bacteroidales bacterium | reverse complement strand
CAAATACAAATTGAAATCTCTATCTTTGGCGGATGAAAGTTTTGAAATTCGGAGGAACATCCGTTGGTACTGCGGATTGTCTTCGCAAGGTTAAAAAAATAGTAGAATCACGGAATGAGAGCCTCGTGGTGGTAGTTTCTGCTCTTGGGGGAGTTACAGACCAGCTCTTGCAGGCCGCTGATATGGCCGCTGCTTCAGATCCGGAATATAAAGGCATATACGATGCCTTGTGCGAGCGCCACCGTTCGCTAATTGACGAGCTTTTCTGCCCTGAACAGGCCTCTGCATTGCATGCTGCCACTGAGCCTTTGCTCCATCGTCTGGGGGACCTGCTTCAAGGTGTGTACCTGCTCCGCACCCTCACCAAACATACTCAGGACGAGATCGTAAGCTTCGGAGAGAGGCTTTCGTCACGAATAGTGGCCATGCTTATTGAGGGGGCCAGCCTCTTTGATTCCCTTTCCATAATTAAAACCAGAACCAAGGGCGGAAAATCCTTCCCCGATTTCGCTCTGACTGAACCTTTGGTTACGGAGCAGCTTGGTTTTCTTAAGGAAAACAAGGGCGTTGCCGTGCTGAGCGGCTTCATCGCCAGCGACGGTGTCAGCGGGGAAATCACCAATCTGGGCAGGGGAGGCAGCGATTACACAGCCAGCATAATAGCCTCCACCCTTGATGCAAGCTGTCTCGAAATATGGACGGATGTGGACGGGTTCATGACGGCGGATCCACGCATCATCAGCACCTCCTATGTCATCAAAAGCCTCAGCTATCGCGAGGCTATGGAATTATGCAACTTCGGCGCAAAGGTCATTTATCCTCCGACTATGCACCCTGTGCGTTCCAAGAACATACCCGTTCTTATAAAGAACACCTTCAATCCTGAGGCTGACGGAACGGTAATTACAGCGCATTGCCCTCACACCAAGCCTGTTACGGGCATATCTTCCATAAGCGGCACCTGCCTTCTCACCCTCAGCGCCAATTCCATGGTGGGGGTTATAGGCGTAGACAGCCGAATCTTCATGACCCTTGCCCAGCACAACATCAGCATATTCCTCATATGCCAGTCTTCATCTGAGACCGGCATTTCCATAGGTGTGGACCGCAGCGATGCCGAGATGGCCAGACAACTGCTGGAGGAAGAGTTTGCTCACGAGATTGCAATAGGCTCCATCAATCCTATAAAACTTGAGAGCGATATGGCTACTGTAGCGGTGGTGGGCGACAATATGGGCAATCCGGGAGTTGCAGGCAAACTTTTCACAATTCTGGGCCGCAGCGGTATCAATATGATTGCCTGCACCCAGGGAGCCGACCAGACCAACATATCATTTGTTGTGGAGCAGAACAATCTGCGCAAGTCTCTTAATGTTATTCATGATAGCTTCTTCCTGTCTGAATATCAGGAACTTAATGTCTTTGTGTGCGGAGTGGGCACAGTGGGAGGCAAGCTCATAGAGCAGATTGCAGCCCAAAGGGAGAGGCTGATGCGCGAGAGAAAGCTCAAGATAAATATAGTGGGCATAGCACGTAGCACCAAGGGAGTTTTCTGCCGCGAGGGCATAGACCTGTCCTGCTGGAGAACGGCAGTCGAGAACGGCAAGGCCCTGGATGTGCAAGGCCTGGTAGCTGAGGTCACGGGAATGAACATTTTCAACAGCGTCTTTGTGGACTGTACTGCCAGCGAGGAACTTGCCTCGATATATCCCCAGCTTTTCGCTCACGGAGTTTCGGTCGTGGCTGCCAACAAGATAGCGGCTTCGTCCGACTATGAATACTTCAGCCATCTCAAGAAATTGTGCCTGGAGCGAAACATCAAATTCCATTACGAAACCAATGTGGGTGCAGGACTGCCTATCATTGGCACCATAAACGATCTTGTGAACAGTGGAGACTGCATACAGCGCATAGAGGCTGTACTCAGCGGCACGCTCAACTTCATATTCAATACGATTTCAGCAGATGTGCCTTTCAGCCAGGCAGTACGCATGGCCAAGGAACAGGGTTTCAGCGAACCTGATCCGCGCATCGACCTCAGCGGCAAGGACGTCATACGCAAGCTGGTGATACTCAGCCGTGAAGCCGGATATGCCGTAAATCAGTCTGACGTGGACGCGCAGCTCTTCATCCCTTCTTCCTTCTTCAACTGCAGCCTGGATGAGTTTTGGGAGAAGCTGCCTTCTCTGGACGAGGACTTCGAGCACAGACGCCAAGACCTTGAGGCTCAGGGCAAACGCTGGAGATTCGTGGCGCAGATGCTGGACGGCAAGTGCAGCGTTGCTCTCAGGGAGGTTGATTCACAGTATCCAATGTACAATCTGGACGGTTCCAACAACATAGTGCTTCTCACCACTGAACGTTATCATGAACATCCTATGATGATAAAAGGTTATGGTGCAGGAGCTGATGTCACGGCGGCAGGCGTATTCGCCGACATCATGAGTATAGCAAATATATAGAAGCCGGCAGGTCCGGCAGGATGATAAAAATGAAAGTAGCAATAGTAGGCGCCAGTGGCGCAGTCGGTCAGGAATTCCTGCGTGTTCTTGAACAGAGAAATTTTCCTATGGATGAGCTGGTTCTCTTCGGCTCTTCCCGCAGCGCAGGCACAAAGTACAGTTTCAGGGGCAATGAAATAGAGGTGAAGCTCCTGCAGCACAATGATGATTTCAAGGGAGTGGACATTGCTTTCACTTCGGCAGGTGCAGGCACTTCCAAGGAGTTTGCAGAGACCATAACCAAATACGGAGCCATAATGATAGACAACTCTTCGGCTTTCCGCATGGACGACGACGTGCCTCTCGTTGTGCCTGAGTGCAATGCTGCGGATGCCCTGAACGCTCCGCGCCGCATAATAGCCAACCCTAACTGCACCACAATCATGATGGTCGTGGCTTTGCAGCCTATAGAAAATCTTTCACACATCACACGCATACACGTGGCCTCATACCAGAGTGCATCCGGAGCCGGTGCAGCTGCAATGCAGGAGCTTCAGGACCAGTATGCCGCAATAGTGGCAGGTCAAGAACCTAAGGTGGAGAAGTTTGCCTACCAGCTGGCTTATAATGTAATCCCTCAGATAGACGTATTCACAGACAACGACTACACCAAAGAGGAAATGAAGATGTTCAACGAGACCCGCAAGATTATGCATTCGGATGTGCGCTGTTCGGCTATGTGTGTGCGCATTTCTTCATTGCGTTCTCACAGCGAGGCCGTTTGGGTCGAGACTGAACAGCCTCTGGATATTGAAGCAGTGCAGGCAGCTCTTGCGGCTGCTCCAGGTGTGACTCTTGAGGATAATCCAGCCGAAAAGAAATATCCTATGCCTTTGTATACAGGCGGAAAGGATGATGTTTATGTGGGCCGTGTGCGCAAGGACCTTGCAAATGAGAATGGTATCACCTTGTGGCTCAGCTCAGACCAGATACGCAAA
The DNA here is from genome assembly GCA_945982095.1 of uncultured Bacteroidales bacterium. Taxonomy (GTDB): domain Bacteria; phylum Bacteroidota; class Bacteroidia; order Bacteroidales; family UBA932; genus Cryptobacteroides. The sequence continues at coordinate 1,737 of CAMFRR010000081.1, read as the reverse complement.
GGCGCTGCCCTCAACGCAGTTCAGATTGCCGAGTACCTCATATCCCAGAAACAATTCTAGAACTTCGGCCTTCACCGGTGCCGGCAACGAGATATACAAAGAGAGGGTGGCCTTTTGGGTCACCCTCTCTCTTGCTTATCTTGCATAAGTGTCAACGTCAAACGCTTTAGGGCGATGCATCTCTTCGGTGTAAACGGTTCCGAATTTGTCCGTCACCTTGATTGTGAGGGTTGAATTAGGACTTGAGGCCTTGACCATCCACATATGAGGGCAATTCTTGGTAGTAAATGAATCTTCCTTGGTCTTGTTGCACGAAGGCATATATGCGAGTATGTGCAGAGGATCCCTCAGCTTGCTGTTATTTACTTTGTTGACAGGAAGCGACTTGCCGTCTTCGGTCACTTCTATCTTCCAACTGTCCTCATAATTCCAGACATTGATATATACCTCGTTCTCCTTGTTTTCATTTTTCCATTCGCCGGCCACAGCCTCGAATACTGAAATCTGAGCCGTTGTCTTGCCGCTCATATATTTGTCGGCCGTCAGATGTATATTGTTGCGGTCGTAGCTGCGGAACTGTATGTTCTCATCCATTCCTGTACCCTTGAACCTCCAGCTTATATCATTGCCTTTTATATTGAATATGCAATATCCGCCCGGAGCTCCGTCAGTGCTCAAATGTACCTTTCCGTTCGATGCCTTGATGCTGTCCCACCAGTCGCCGCAGACTGATCCTATGTTATGCTCGTAATAGCAGCCTGCAATCTGGGCGTGGTTCACCTGATGAGTATGGCCTGTTATGAAATATGTGGTAGGATAGCCCCAGAAATTGTCGAAAAGAGGGGAGATATTGTCGGACTTTATGCTCCAGGTAGGAGCATGCATTGTGACTATTACCGGTGTCGACGGGTCCACATATGAAAGGTCCTTTTTAAGCCATTCTATCTGCTCGTTTGTTACCCTGTTCTCATAGGTGCGGTAGTCCTTTCCGTTTCCGTTGTTGGTGCAGAGTATGTCGTCGAGCACTATAATGTGGCAGTTGCCTATGTTGAGCGAGTAATAGTCAGGAGCCACTGTCTGCATATATTGGACTGCAGTATCGAAATCGCCCACCTTCATCATGTCGTGGTCATGGTTACCTATACAGTGGAAGAATGTGATGCCTTCAAGGTTGGCATTCACGTCCTGTACGTACTGTGGGAACTGGTAGTTCTTGTCATACCAGTAATAATCCCAGGTCATGTCTCCCATCGTAAGGGCGTATATCTTCTCGTCTTTGTGGCTGTTTACATAATCCTGTATTTCATTGCAGAACTCCTTGAAATACTGACGGTCATTGTTTCTGCCTCCGGCCAGGTGGAAGTCGCCCAGGCCCAGGAGGGTCACATTGCTCTGGTCTACCTTGAAGAGATTGAAATCGGCCCTTTCAGCTATATCCTTGCTTTCGGTGAGCAGAGAATAGTGGCGAGGCAGAACTCCATTGGTTCCTACTTCGTAACCGCTTGGAATAGAAATAAATACATATCCCATCTTCTTTGCTGACTTCATCTGGAACACACCTTTGGCATCAGTTGTCACCACCTCGAAGCCGTCTGAAACCACAACTCCCTCCAGAGGCTCGTTGCCACAGCATACACGTCCATAGACATTCATGCCTTCAGCCGGTTTCACCCCGTCATCAATCACGAGTTTGGTTGTGCCCATGGTCTTTACGGCCATGTTACGCTTTACCAACAC
>CAMFRR010000080.1 GCA_945982095.1 uncultured Bacteroidales bacterium | reverse complement strand
CCTAACATAGTGGCGGGGGACATAGCCATACGTCACGGATATAAGGGAGAGACTTCCCTGAACATAATGGAAGTGCGTGACGATAAGCTCATTACGCAGGTAACGGCAAGCACTCTGGCCTTTTATGACAGCGTTTTGTGCGCTTGGGTGGACTGCAGCGCTGAAGACTGTTTTGAGGCGGAATTCAAGATAATAACAAAATAATTTTACCATATTATGGAAGAACTGAAAATTGCATTGAAAGAGCAGATTATCGATGCTCTCAACCTTGAAGAAATGACAGCGGATGATATTGACAACGAGGCGCCGCTTTTCGGTGACGGCCTGGGCCTGGATTCCATCGATGCTCTTGAACTTATAGTCATACTTGACAAGTTCTACGGAATCAAGCTGTCTAATCCTGCTGAAGGCAAGGCCATTTTCACCAATATTGACACAATTGCAGATTATATAGCAAAGAACCGTACAAAATAATGGCAGACTCTATCTCCATAAGCGGAATGGGCATTGTCTGTTCCATAGGAAATAATGTAGGGGAGGTGCTCTCATCCTTGAAAGAAGGACGCCGGGGCATCAGAACAATGAAATATCTGAACTCCCGTCACAATGATCTTCCTGTGGGAGAGGTGATGCTGAGCAATGATGAAATGAAGGCTTTGCTGGGCATAGACGATCCGGCTCCTGTCAGCCGCACCACTCTTATGGCTGTTTTGGCCATTCGTGAAGCTATGGAGCAGGCCAAGCTTGGGGACACTCGCGGAAAAAGGGTGGCCCTGATTTCGGGTACAACCGTGGGCGTCATGGATCTTACGGAGCAGTATTTTGCTCAAATGAAGACTGATGACTCCCTCTTGTATATGCCCCAGAGCAACGAATGCGGAAGGAGCACGAATGAGATAGCAGCCTTAAGCGGACTTGAGCATGCACGAACCTGTACCATATCCACGGCATGTTCTTCTGCCCTCAACTCCATTATCATCGCTGCTGAGATGCTCAAGAGGGATGAGGTTGACATAGTGATTGCCGGAGGTACCGAGGGCCTGAGCCGATTCCACCTCAATGGTTTCAACACCCTCATGATATTGGATAAGGAGCCTTGCAGGCCTTTTGATGCAACACGTGCCGGCCTGAATCTTGGCGAAGGAGCGGCATTCCTGGTAATGGAGCGCAATGCGGGGGACAGGTCTCTAGCTTATGTGGCCGGTTACGGCAACCATTGCGATGCCTTCCATCAGACTGCTTCGAGCGAGAATGGAGAGGGGGCATATCTGGCAATGGCTGATGCCCTGGCAATGGCTGGCCTGAAGCCTTCGGACATACAGTATGTCAATGCCCACGGCACAGGCACTCCAAACAATGATCCTTCGGAGAGCAATGCCCTTAAGCGCATTTTCGGAGATGCTATGCCTGAAGTTTCCAGCACCAAGGGCTTTACTGGCCATACGACTTCGGCTTCGGGTTCCATTGAGAGCGTATTCTGCATACTTGCGCTCATGCATGGCTTCACTCCTGCCAATATTGGATTTAGCCACCCTATGGAGGGAGGAATTGTTCCCACCAAGGGCAGCACGGGCGTGAATCTGGAGAATGTCTTGTGCAATGCATTCGGATTCGGGGGCAATGATTCGTCCCTGGTTCTGAGCAAGAAGCCTGTGGGCTATGAGCCTCTGAGCACTGTGTATAAGTATGGAATTGTCGCTGATGAGACCGTGAGCGACGTGGCGGAGCTTTCCCGTCTCAAGGAATTCGGCATAGGACCTATGGAATCAAGGCGTATGGGCAAGCTTATGAAGGCTGCCACCCTTTCGGCCCTTAGGGCTATGGAAAAGGCAGGCGTGAAATGCCCTGATGCCATAATTTCGGCAACTTCCAAGGGTATGCTGGAGACAAGTATGCAGTTTCTGGAAGATATTGAGAACAATGGTGAAGACCAGCTCAAGCCTACTCTTTTCATGCAGAGCACTCACAATACAATAAGCTCTGCCATAGCAATACGCACAGGATGCCACGGCTACAACATCACCTATTCTCATGGTGACAAATCCATGGATTTGGCATTGGAGGATGCCGTAAGGCTGATAGAGAGCGGCAAGGCCGAGTATGTGCTGGTGGGCTGTTATGATGAGTCCATTCCTCTGACAGATGCCTTTGCGGAAAGGGCAGGCGAGCCTGTGCCGCAGCCTTTGTATGCCCGTTCTTTGATTCTGAAAAGATTGTAGCCATGAAGTTGTTGTTTCTTGCCCTGATACAGAGCTGTCTGCTTGCGGGTGGACAGGTATTGCTCAAGTTTGCCTTGAACAGGATGCTGCCCTTTGCCTGGAGTCTTGATTTCTGGAAATCTGTGTTTGTCAACTGGCAATTTGCGGCTTGCGGCCTGTGTTATGGCGCAGGCAGCCTCTTATGGATGTATATAGTAAAGAATTTTCCTTTCAGCATGGCCTATCCTCTGGTGTCTTTGAGCTATGTGCTGGGTATGATTGCGGCAATAGTGTTTTTCCATGAGACCGTGGACCTTGTGAAGTGGATTGGAGTTGGCCTTATAGTTTTGGGCTGTTTTTTCATAGCAAGATGATGAAAGTATACGGAATGATGGCGGCTGCCCTCGCTTTGATGGCGGGTTTGGCTTTTTCAGCTCAGGGAGCAAGCGCCCTGGACCCTGAGCGACAGGCTGTTGTCGAGGCTCTTACCACTGCAGGAGCCTCAATCAACACTTTGCAATGTGACTTCGTACAGACCAGGGAGATGAAGATGATGGAAGGCAAGGTGTTGACTTATGGCAAAATGTGGTACAGCCGTCCTTCCAGGCTGAGATGGGAATATTTGAAGCCTGAACCCGGACTCTTCGTGCTGAACGGAGACAAGGCTCTGATGAGCAATGCCAAGGGCAGCAGGCAGGAAGACGCCTCTTCCAACAAGATGATAAAGGGCATTTCTTCCATGATGCTGGGCAGCATATCGGCCTCATTCCTGGACGATGCCAGAACTTTTGCCACCACGCTCTCGGAGGAGAATGGGGATTGGGTGGCGACTATGATTCCTCAGCGCAGGGATATGAAACAGATGTGGAAATCCATAGTTATACGTTTTGACAAGAAAACAAAGACTGCCAAGGTCATTGTCTTGAACGAAGCTGGAGGCGACAGGAGCACTATAGAGTTCTCCAATGTCATACTCAATAAGGATATTCCCGAAGAAGTGTTCAGCGTAAACAGATAATATAAATATGAAACTGCTTGACAGCTTATATACAATAATTTCGGACAACGCGACCGAGAGCGTACACAGCTATGCTTTGCGTCTGAATCCGGAACATTTCATTTACAAGGCCCATTTCCCCGGGGAGCCTATCACCCCCGGTGTATGCATAATGCAGATTGCATTGGAACTGACCGAACTTGCCAGCGGATGCAGCCTTGCATTGTCCACTGTGAAGAACATAAAGTTCCTGAGAATCATATCACCTCTGCAGACTGAGGAGATATGCTTCAATATAGGCAAGTTGAATGTTGAAGAAGACATTGTCAGAGTGCAGGTGACCGTGACAAGGGATGAAGATGTCTATGCCAAACTTTCTCTGATATGCAGCAAGAAAGCCCAATAGCAGACATCAGGGCTTCTTTGCGTAGAAGGGGCATTTGCGTGATTATTCCCACATACAACAATGCGGGAACCATTTCTGATGTGGTGAGGCGTTCGCTGGAGCGCTGTGCAGATGTCATTGTAGTGTGTGACGGTTGTACTGACGGCAGCGTGAGCCTGCTGGAAAACAGCTGCCCTGAAGCGGACCTTGTGGTTCTGCCTCAGAATATGGGCAAGGGCAAGGCTCTGAAGGCGGGCTTTCTACATGCCTTGGAGCGTGGCTTTGCCTATGCCATTACCCTTGATGGGGACGGTCAGCATTATCCCGAAGACATAGCTCTGATGCTGGAGGCCAATATACAAAATCCAGGCGCCCTGATTGTGGGAGCCAGAAAGGGCCTGGAGAATGTGAGCCGAAGCAAAAGCAGCAGCTTTGCCAACAAATTCAGCAACTTCTGGTTTGCCCTTCAGACAGGCTGCCCTCTTCCTGACACCCAGACCGGCTACAGACTGTATCCTTTGCATAAGCTGCATGGCCTGAACCTGCTTACTTCACGCTACGAAGCGGAGCTGGAACTTATGGTTTTTGCCTCTTGGGCAGGTGTGAAGCTGGTGAGCTGCGAAGTGAATGTCTTTTATCCTGAGCCTGAGCAGAGGGTGAGCCATTTCCGTCCGGGAAGAGATTTTGCTCGCATCAGCGTGCTCAATGCTGCGCTCTGTGCCCTTGCCCTGGTATATGGCTATCCGCGTAAGGCTCTCAGGGCTCTTGTAAGCTTGTGCAGAACCATATACTCACTGCTTTTCTTCGTATTTTTCACCTTGTGCGTGATGACTCCTTTGGTTCACCTGTATCTTGCAATAGGGGAGATTACGGAAAAGAAGAAATACAATCTTCACCGCATACTGAACTTCATGGCCCGCTTCCTGCTTTTCAAGCACAAGATTCCGGGTACAACATACAGCGAAAGCAATCCTTTTGGGGAGGACTTCACCAAACCGTCTGTCATAATATGCAACCATCAGTCGCACCTGGACCTTGTGCCTCTGCTTGCCAGGGCTCCGAAGGTCATAGTGCTCACGGCCGATTGGGTGTGGAAGAATCCCATGTACCGTTTCACCATACGCAATGCCGAGTTCCTTCCGGCAAGCGCCGGAATGGATGTGATTATGCCTCAGCTCCGTTCCCTTGTGGAGAGGGGTTACAGCATAGCCATATATCCTGAGGGGACGAGAAGCCCGGATTGCAACAAAATCGGCCGTTTCCGCCAGGGTGCCTTCCATGTGGCTCAGACCCTTGGGGTGGACATCATTCCAATGGTGGTCTACGGTACCGGATATGTGCTCCCGAAGCATGGACGCATGATGAATAAATGGCCCATACATGTGGAGATTGACGGCAGAATCAGCCCTGAACGCATGCAGGCTGAATTTGGTCAGACTCCAAGGGAACAGGCCATGGCAATGAGAAAGTATTACAAACGCAGATATTCGGAAATCTCCGACCGTATAGAACAGAATGTCTAAGGTAATCATAATAGGATCAGGATTGGGCGGTTTGAGCTGCGGATATATACTGCAGAAGAACGGTTATGATGTCACAATTCTGGAGC
>CAMFRR010000079.1 GCA_945982095.1 uncultured Bacteroidales bacterium | reverse complement strand
TATTTCAGGAAAATAAGTCCGAGGACTACATGTTTGTATTCGGAAGCATCCATACTTCCCCTCAATAGGTCTGCTGCGTTCCAGATTTGTTTCTCAAACCCAACGTCAGCTGAATTGACTTTGGCCATAATGATATTTCGGTGAATTGTTTTCTTGCTATGTATTGGAGATGCGCCCCAATAATTTACAAATGTAGTCAATTATGGGATACGACATACCATTTAGTGCCAAATATATCAGATAATACGCCCCTTACGTCAAAATAACTATAATACATAGTATATGTGCAACCCATATAGAGTGCCCTCGGACCTGCGAATAGGGCGCCTTCAGTGTAAAGCAACAGTTGAAGATAAGTGAATACAAAAAAAGGAGGATGACCGTGGTCACCCTCCATTATGAAAATGTTTGTGAAGCCGAGCTTATTTGATGACAGCTGAACGGTTCTTCCAGATTGGGAAGTTCACGAATTTCTCGTTTGCAGCTGCAGGAGCAGGAGTGATTGTACCTGTGAAGCCATTCTCTTTGAGGAGTTTGGCAACATACTCTGAACGCTCTTTGCGGAGTTTTGCATTGAGAGCAGGAGTACCGGTCTCCTTGTCAGCGTAACCTGTAACTGTGTAATCAGCAGTCTTATCGTAAGCCTTGATAGACTTCTTCCAGTTTGCAAGCTGTTTCTCGTTGAATACAGATTTGCCGATTGTGAAGTAACCTACACCTGTAGACTCAACAATTGCGTCAAGGCTCTTGTTGGCCTCTTCGAGATTCTTGAGCTGAACGGTCTTGCGAGCCTGAGCTTTAGCAAGCTCCTCTGCGGCAGCCTCACGGTCAGCGATAGCCTGGAATTTGGCAGCGTAGATATTGTCAACAACCCAGTCATTCTTCTGCTCAGCAGTGAGTTTCTTGAATTCCTTAGGAAGGATATCTTTGTGAGCTTTGATCCATGCACGTGTCTGTTTCTTTGACATCTGGGTAAAGTCAGGGCAAGCCTCAGTGTTGGCAATGTCAGCATATTTCTGTGCAAGAGCAGCATCAACAGGGTAAGCAGCAGCAAGAATATTGTTGTTGGCGTCAAGACGACGGTCAGCATCATCAACGAAAGTCTGTGAAAGGGCTATAGCCTCATCGCAAGTCTTGCCGGCAGCCTTAACCTCGTTGCGTGCGTCTGCAAGCTGATGTTTAGCCTGCTCCTTCTCGTCGATGGCATTCTGTGCAGGAGCATAGATTGTCTCAAGTATCCACTGGTTCTTCTGAGCATCTTTCATCTTCTTCCAGCCCTCAGGAAGGATCTCTTTGTGAGACTTGTCCCAAGTAGCTTTCTCGATGCGGGTCATGCTTGTGAAATCAGGGCACTCTTCGAAGTTTGCCATGTCAGCATAAGCTTTTGCGAGCTCTGCATCAACACCCTCGTATACTGTAGGGAGAACATTGCCGTCAGCGTCAACTTTCTCAGAAGCTTTCTTGTAAACAGCAACAGCCTGCTCGTAAGATTTCTTTGAAGAAGCTACAACCTGGTCAGCCTTAGCCTGAAGAGCCTGAAGTTTTGCATCTTTCTTGGCAGCGCCGATATACTCGCCAAGGTTAAGTCCTGAAGCAGCAGCGCCTTTAGAAGCTGTAACTGTAGGATTTACACGCTCCCAGCCAGCCTTGCCGAAGTTTACGTTCACACCTATCAATGCAGATGAAACATAGCCGAGTTTCTCACCGAAACTGTCACGGCCATTCTTAGCCTCAGCATATTTGCAGTAATTCTCACCCATTACGAGATTGTCTACTGCAGTAGTGCGGATGTCGAGAGAAAGGCCTACGCGGTCGGTGATGCGGATCTTGTTGTACAGACCCAGACCCATACCGAACTTGTTCAGAGTGTTGAAACCGGTAACGGTAGTGTTAACCCAACCAGCATGGATGTAAGGTACGAAGTCCCATACACGAGTCTGCTTATAGCCTGAGAACCAGTTTGAAATGTTAACGAGGAAATCAGCGTGGGTGTAGTTGTAAGGGCTTACATCATTAAGTGAAGACTCCACTGGTTTGAAAGTGGTTGAAAGACCCTGCCATCCCAGACGGAGACCGAAGTTAGGGTTAAACCACTTGCCGAGGTTTACACCTGCTGCAGGAGCAATACGGAGATTACCTATGCCCATATCACGTGCAGAGATGTGGCTCACACCACCCTGAATCTCAATGAAAGTATTATCAAAGAAAGAGGCCTGGGTGTAAGGACCACGAACAATCTTACCCTCAGCGTCGCGATTACCGTTCTCCTGAGCAAAAGCAACTGCGCAGAGAGCGAGAGAAGCAACGATTGAAATAAATTTTTTCATATTTATATAAGGTATTAAAATTATTTGCTAAGAGCAGTTGCAACATCCACAGCGCAAGCAACTGTGCATCCTACCATAGGGTTGTTGCCTATTCCGAGGAAGCCCATCATCTCTACGTGTGCAGGAACTGAAGATGAACCTGCGAACTGAGCATCTGAGTGCATACGGCCCATAGTATCAGTCATACCATATGAGGCAGGACCTGCAGCCATATTGTCTGGATGGAGAGTACGGCCTGTACCACCGCCTGAAGCTACTGAGAAATATGGCTTGCCGGCAAGAACGCGCTCCTTCTTGTAAGTACCGGCTACAGGATGCTGGAAACGTGTAGGGTTGGTAGAGTTGCCGGTAATTGACACGTCAACGCCCTCTTTCCACATTATAGCTACGCCCTCACGAACATCGTCAGCTCCATAGCAGTTCACCTTAGAACGTGGACCGTTGCTGTAAGGAATGCGGCGAACCTCTTTAACCTCACCTGTATAGTAGTCGAACTCAGTCTGAACATAAGTGAAGCCATTGATACGTGAAATAATCTGTGCGGCATCTTTGCCCAGACCGTTGAGGATTACGCGGAGAGGCTCCTTGCGTACCTTGTCAGCTTTGGCTGCAATTTTGATGGCACCCTCTGCTGCAGCGAAAGACTCGTGACCTGCGAGGAAGGCGAAACATTTGGTCTCCTCACGAAGAAGCATGGCAGCAAGGTTTCCGTGACCAAGTCCCACCTTGCGGTCGTCAGCTACTGAGCCAGGGATACAGAATGCCTGGAGGCCAAGTCCAATTGCCTCGGCAGCATCAGCTGCATTAGTACAATTCTTCTTGAGAGCGATTGCACAACCTACTACATATGCCCATTTCGCGTTCTCGAAGCAGATAGGCTGAGTCTCCTCGCAAGCGAGATATGGATCAATACCGGCTGCATCGCAAATCTGGTTTGCCTCTTCGATAGAAGCGATACCGTTCTCGTTGAGAACTTTCAGGATCTGAGCCATGCGGCGATCCATTGATTCAAATTTTACTTCTCTAATCATAGTTATATCCTCCTATCTGTTACTCGTGACGTGGGTCAATGTACTTAACTGCACCGGCCTCTTTGGTGAAACGGCCGTATGTGCCTGTTACCTGCTTGAGAGCCTCATTGGCATCTACGCCTTTCTTGATGGCATCCATGAATTTGCCGAGGTGTACGAACTCGTAGCCGCAAATTTCATCGTTCTCATCCAGGGCAAGGGTCTTGATATAGCCCTCAGCCATTTCGAGATAACGTGGGCCTTTGGCAAGAGTGCCATAGAGAGTACCAACCTGGCTGCGGAGACCTTTACCGAGATCCTCAAGACCTGCGCCTACCATGAGACCACCCTCTGAGAAGGCGCTCTGTGTACGGCCATAAACAATCTGAAGGAAAAGCTCGCGCATTGCAGTATTGATGGCATCACATACAAGGTCAGTATTGAGAGCCTCAAGAATTGTCTTTCCCGGAAGGATCTCAGATGCCATAGCAGCAGAGTGAGTCATGCCTGAACATCCAATAGTCTCAACAAGGGCCTCCTGGATTACGCCTTCTTTAACATTGAGGCTGAGTTTGCAGGCACCCTGCTGAGGGGCACACCAACCTATACCGTGAGTAAAACCTGAAACATCTTTGATTTCTTTTGATTTTACCCATTTACCCTCCTCTGGAATTGGAGCCGGACCATGATTAGGTCCTTTTTTTACGCAGCACATCTGCTGCACTTCGTGTGAGTATTGCATGGTATTACTGGAATATGTTTAATAATTCTTTTATTAACTCACAAATTTAAGAATTCTATTTATTATACACAAAAAATTGAAGAATTTTTACCAATTTTGCAAGCGGTAGTATGGAATTCAAGATTGACTCTCAATTCAGGCCCTCAGGCGACCAACCTGCAGCAATAGAAGGCCTTTGTCAGGCGCTCAAACAAGGCGCCGACGCTGTAACCCTGCTCGGTGTGACAGGATCCGGCAAGACTTTCACCATGGCCAATGTAATTGAAAGGCTGCAGAGGCCAGCCCTGATACTGAGCCACAACAAAACTCTGGCTGCGCAGTTATACGGAGAGTTCAGGAATTTCTTTCCCGGTAATGCCGTGGAATATTTCGTATCTTATTACGACTATTACCAGCCGGAAGCATATATCCCAACTACCGATACCTATATTGAGAAGGACCTGAGCATCAACGACGAGATTGAAAAATTGAGGCTCAGTGCGGCTTCTGCCCTATTGTCAGGACGCAGGGATATAATCGTAATCAGCTCTGTTTCATGTCTATATGGTATAGGAAACCCAGAAGATTTCCATGCCCAGACAATCAAGCTCAAGTTGGGTGATACCATAAGCATGACCTCACTGCTCTACCGTCTCTCGGAAGCCCTTTATTCCCGTTCGGAGCTTGAACTCAAACGCGGAACATTCAGGGTCAAGGGCGACACCCTGGACATAGCCCTGGGTTCTTCGAACGACGCCGTGAGGGTGGAATTCTTCGGAGACGAAATCGACCGCATAAGCATTATTGACCCCACAAGCGGCGCATACCTCGAAAATATTGGCGAAATCAGCATATTCCCCGCGGGCAACTTCGTAACCACGAAAGAAAGGACCATAAAGGCCGTGAGCCAGATTCAGGACGATATGAGTGAACAATGCGCATATTTCGAATCCATAGGCAAGCACCTGGAAGCCAAACGTTTGCAACAGAGGGTCGAATACGACCTGGAGATGATAAAGGAGATGGGCTACTGCCCGGGTATTGAGAATTATTCGCGATATTTCGACGGCAGGAAAGCGGGAATGAGACCTTTCTGCCTGCTGGATTATTTTCCCGATGATTTCATAACCTTCATCGATGAGTCGCATGTAACCATCCCTCAGATAAGAGCGATGTACGGAGGCGACCACTCCCGCAAAAGCATTC
>CAMFRR010000078.1 GCA_945982095.1 uncultured Bacteroidales bacterium | reverse complement strand
AGATATCAGGAAATGACGTTGGTTCCAGGCACTTATGTGCCCGATGTAGGAATCGATTATCCTGTTGATAATCCGCTGGCTCGTCTGATGCCGGTGCAGAAAGTTACTGAAATCAAAGCTGATGGGGATTATCCTTTTCTTGATGACAGCTTCGCATACAAATTTCACAACAATTTCGTCTACTTCATGGCAGACACATTGGTGCGTCTGCTCAATAAACTGAAATTCGGAATGCGTGTGGAAGGCCGTGAAAATCTCAAGAAATATAAGAAGGAACTCTCGGGAGGCATAGTCACCGTGTCCAACCACTGTTACCGTTGGGATGCCCTTTGCGTACATCATGCCATGCGCAGACGTCTGGTGATTCCAATGCTCACTGACCTTTTCGAGGGCAAGGACAGATATTTCGTTAAATATTTCGGAGGCATACCTTTGAGCGACGGCTCTCTCAGCGCTACCAGAAAGTTCAATGCCGCCTTTGATGAATATCATCGCCGTGGGGCATGTGTGCATATATTTGCAGAGGCCCGCAGCTGGCCTTTCTACAAGCCGCTGCGTCCTTTCCAGAAAGGGGCCTTCACAATGGCTTACCGATGGAATTGCCCAATTGTCCCTCTCAATCTGTCATTTCGCCCACGTACGGGCATACATAAACTTTTCGGTGCTCCTGAGATACCTCTCATTACCATCAAGATAGGAGAGCCTATATTCCCGGATGCTTCACAGCCGCGCAAAGTGGAAGTGGAACGTCTTGCAAAAGCCACCCACGAGGCCATATGCCGTCTGGGAGGCATAATCAAAAACCCTTGGCCAGCAGTAGACACCAATGATTAAAGCTGTTATTTTCGATCTCGACGGCACCTTGTATGACAATTCCAAGTTGCCATTCTATGTAATTATCCGCAATATTTTCCATCTGCGCAGCCTTTACGCCGAGCGTATGTGCCGACATAAGATTTCCGGCCGTTTCTATGGAACAAAGGGAGCGGCATATGATGAGCTGTTCCGCCGCATTTCGGCTATGACGGGTAAAAGCGTTGCTCGTGTATCCCGTTGGTATTGGGGCGTATACATGCCATCGCAAGTTAAGGCAATCAAGAAGCATATGCATCCCAAACCTTGGGTTGAGCCCAAGCTCAAAAGCCTTAAGGAAAAAGGCCTCAAACTCGTATGCTTCAGCGAGTATAGTTTCATAAAGGAGAAACTTACAGCCCTCGGCATAGATACAGGGCTTTTTGACCTCATGATAGATGCTCCTACGGCCGGCGGATGCAAGCCATGCCGCAAGGCCTTTATGTATGTTGCAGCGAAGATTGATACCCACCCCGCAAATATTCTGGTGTTGGGCGACCGCGAGGATACTGATGGAGCAGGCGCTGAGTCATGCAATATGAAATTCCACCTTGTTCCGAAGAAAGACACTCTTAAACTGGATCTTTCCCATATAGACAAAGCCCTTGAATAAAACCTGATAAATAGAACATACTGAAACCTTATAAACCTAATTGTTCTAATCATGAAATTGAAACACGACTCACGAATCCCTATTTTGCAGAATCTGGCCGTGAGGCTGGTAGGCAGCATAGAGATGAGGAAACTGCGTAATGCGTGTACCTTTCCGCGAATAGCGCAAAGGAATACTCTGCGAGCTATCCTGACTGAGGCAAAGGACTCAGTGTATGGTAAAGAACATCATTTTGAAGAAATACTCCAGGCTCGAAGCGAAAGAGAACTTTATGAACTTTATCAGAAGTTCAACAAGCCTACGGAGTTTGAGGATTACCGCCCATATGTCAATCGTATGCTCCAGGGCGAGCCTGACATATTGTTCCGAGGCAAACCAGTGCTTTATGCCACCACTTCGGGCAGTACAGGAGAACCTAAATATGTGCCTATCTCCGGCATTTATATGAAGAACGTCTATGGCAGCATGACCAGATTGTGGCTGCATAACTTCATTCACCAGCGTAGGAAAGTCTTCTCAGGACAGATTTTTGCCATAGTGGGCAAACAGATAGAAGGCTACGCTCCAGACGGCACCGTTTATGGTTCCGTATCCGGCTTCACCCAGAAGGATGCTCCGGGATTCATCAAGAAGATGTATTGTACTCCGACAGAGCTTTTCAACATTGAAGACTATGCTGCACGTAACTATGCCCTGATGCGATTTTCCATCGAAAGGAATGTTACCTTGTGGATTGCTCCTAACCCTTCCACCATGGTCGAACTCCAGAATACGGTGGATAAATGGCTGGATGAGTTTATTGAGGATATAGGCAACGGTACCCTGAGTGACAAGGTTGATATACCTGAGGATATACGCAAGGCAGTACAGCCATGGCTGAAACCTAATCCGGACAGGGCCTATGAACTGCGTGCGCTTCAGTCTCAATATGACCAGGTACAGCCTCGCCACTTCTGGCCTAATCTTCAGATTCTGAGCTCTTGGAAGTGCGGCAACACCCAGATTTATCTGCGCAAGTTCCAGGGCCATATCCCATCGGCAACCCTGCACCAGGAGTTGGGCTATTTTGCCACTGAGTGCCGTTTCGGCCTTGTCTTTGACGACAGCAATGAGACTGTGGTAATGCCTCATATGCATTATTACGAGTTCAAACGTGAGAAAGACCTGGGAGATCCTGATGCTCCTTTCTATCAGCTTTATGAGCTCAAGGAAGGCGAGCGTTATTGCCCATTTGTGACCACTTTCAGCGGCCTGTACCGCTATAACATGAACGATATTGTCCAGATTTCATCGCCATTCATCAACGTGCCACGCATGCACATGATACAGAAGGTGAACGGCATAGTTTCCATTACGGGAGAGAAACTGTACGAAGACCAGTTCATCAAGGCAGTGGACCAGGCCCAGGATTCTACCGGTATGAAACTTACCTATTACACAGGATATGTGAATCTGACCGAAAGCCGCTACGACTGGTATTTTGAGTTTACTGACCGCAAGGTGGACCAGAAGAAGGCAGATGCCTTTGCCAAGGTGGTGGATGAGAACCTCATGAAGCTGAATATAGAATACGAGAGCAAGCGAAAGAGCTTCAGACTCAAGGACCCTGCTGTGTATCTGCTTCAGCCTCACGCCTTTGACAAGTTCAAAGAGTTCATACTCAACCGTAACCACCGCGATGCTTCGCGTTTCAAACCTAATGTGCTCGCGCAGGATGAGGGCAAGCATGCCATCATACACAACCTGCGTCTCATACTTGGAAAGAATAAAGACAACAAGTAACACTGACAAGCCCCGGAAGCCTGATGGCCCGGGGCTTTTTTTAATAATTATCTATGTTGTAGCGGGTAAGGATATCAATGTGTACAAAGTTGTCCTTTATCTTTGGTTTCTTTCTTGTTATTACATGGTCTGACAGAATTTCAACTGCCTTGGCAGACTGAAGTTCAATGTGCTGGGCAATCAGCATGGTCGCCAGGCCTTCTTTCATCATGGCCACATTGCTCGGGGTGTCATCGAAACCTATCACTATCCTGTCCTCGGAAGGGTGTTTGCGCAGGCTATCTGCAATAAGATGCAGCCTGGAGTTGAACATCACGATGTGTTTCAGCTTAGGATGCTTTTCCAGATAGGCATCCATCTCGCGGGTAGCTTCTTCCTGGTCTGAAGGATTTATGTAGAGATTATGGACCTTGCTTGAAGGCAGGTGTTCATGAATGTAGCTCATGAAGCCTTCCCTTCGCCTTCGCGTAGGGTCAGATAGGCCCTTCACATCGCGCTTGATACGCACAACGAGAATGTCTTCCACATCCTCAGGCTTGAACCTCGATGTGAGAAGGTCTGCGCTCAGCATTCCGCTGTCGAAACGCGGCATGCCTGTGAATGCAACATAATTATTGTCACCTTCTCCTCTTGTGTCCACATACATGTAGGGTATATCCATGGTGTGGAGCTTCTGTGTCAGCTCCACTGTGCTGTCTTGAAAAAGCGCAGGAATCAGCACACCAGCCGGATTGGATTCAAGCATTTTTTTTGCGGCCGCCTCGAACTCTTCCTTGTCATATTGGTTATAGTGGAAGAAAGTGACCAGAATATTCTGCTCGCTCACAGAGTCTGCGCCGCTTTTGAACCCCTTTTCCATTTTTGCCCAGAATTCACCGCCATTGGCATAAGGCATGAGACAAGCTAGAATCTTAGGCTTCCTGGATGCAAGCAAAGATGCGTACATATTAGGATGAAAATTCAATTCTTCAATGGCCCTTCGCACTTTCTCAGCGCTTTTGGCCGATACTTCGCCCCTATTGTGCAGCACTCTGTCCACAGTGCCTTTAGATACACCCGCTTTGCGGGCGACATCAATTATTGTGATTTTTTCTCCCATGGCTATGCTTTTATCCGATTTGATATGCATTTGCATGTACAAATATAAACAATTTCCTCAATTATTCCGTGAACGGGCACGACAATACGGATTTTTTTTGTATTTTTGCCGCGATATTATGATGTTAACATTAATAAACTAATATGGCAAAAGTAATTACAATGGGCGAGATTATGCTGCGCCTCAGTCCTGCGGGAAACGAACGTTTCATCCAATCAGAATCTTTCAGAATTCTCCCGGGAGGTGGCGAGGCTAATGTAGCTGTCAGCCTTTCCAATTATGGTCACGAAGCATATTTCGTGAGCAAACTCCCTAAACATGAAATAGGTCAGATTGCAGTGAATGCACTGCGCCGCTATGGCGTGCATACCGATTACATTGCACGTGGTGGTGAGCGCGTGGGCCTGTACTATTGTGAAACCGGCGCTTCAATGCGTCCTTCAAAGGTTATATACGACCGTGCCGATTCGGCGATTGCTAAGGCAAAAGCAGAGGATTTCGATTTTGACAAGATTATGGAAGGCGCCTCATGGTTCCACTGGTCAGGCATCACTCCTGCCATTTCGGATGAGGCTGCAGAGCTTACAAGACTTGCGTGCGAGGCTGCCAAACGTCACGGCGTGACAGTGTCTGTGGACCTTAATTTCCGCAAGAAACTCTGGACTTCGGAGAAAGCTATCTCTATCATGCGTCCTCTAATGAAGTATGTCGACGTTTGCATAGGAAATGAAGAAGACGCTGAGCTCTGTCTCGGCTTCAAGCCTGATGCAGATGTTGAGGGCGGCCAGACCGATGCTGAGGGATACAAAGGCATTTTCAGCCAGATGATGAAGGAATTCGGATTCAAATATGTGGTATCTACCCTGCGTGAGTCATTCTCTGCCACACACAATGGATGGAAGGCCATGATATATGACGGCAAGGAGTTCTACC
>CAMFRR010000077.1 GCA_945982095.1 uncultured Bacteroidales bacterium | reverse complement strand
ATAGGAGTCCGTCTCGTGGGCTCGGAGATGTGTATAAGAGACAGATGGCATAGTCGTCCAGTCCGCAAACTGCAAAGAGCTTGTCCTTCTTGTCCATGCACAGCATCATGTTGTTGCTGCTGTCCTGCACCATCATAGGCACATTGGACGCATTGCCGCTGCCGTCCTTGTCCGGAATCATGCTGTACAAGGATTCCCAGGTGCCCACATCAAACCATGTGAAATCTGCGGGATAAACCCAGGCCGAAGAGGTCTTTTCCATCACCCCGTAATCTATGGACACCTTCTGGCACTCGGCATAGGCTTTTTCTATGAATTCTTCCTCCATGCTGCTGCCTAGAGCTCCTTCCCAGCCCCTGAACTGTGTAACCAGCTCAGGCATATATTTCTCTATTTCACGCCTGATCATATCCGCCCTCCATACAAAGATTCCGCTGTTCCAAAGGAATTCGCCGCTCTGGACGAAGACGCGGGCCAGCTCCATGTCGGGCTTTTCTGTAAAGGTCTTGACGGCGACAGGGGTGCCCTCCTGCGGGAGTGAAACCCCCTGTATGTAGCCATAGTTGGAGTCAGGTCGGGTGGGTTGGATGCCTATGGTCATAAGCACATCATTGCGGGTGGCGAATCTGACGGCGGCGCCTATCACGTGCTCGAAATTCCCCTGTCCCAGAATCAGATGGTCGGACGGTACTACTACCATCACCGCGTTCGGATCCCTGCGCAAAACGCTGTACATTGCATATGCTATGCACGGAGCGGTATCTCTTTTGTATGGTTCTGAAAGTATATTGGTTTCGGGCAGTTCGGGCAATTCCTCATGTACCATATGGCGGTATTTGCCGCTTGTTATAACGATAGTCCTTTCAGGTGGTATGAGATTCTCGAAACGAAGGAAGGTGTTCCTGAGAAAACTGCGGCCGAGGCCTGCTATGTTTACGAATTGTTTAGGCTTTTCCTGACGGCTTACGGGCCAGAAACGGATGCCGGTTCCCCCGGCCATGATTATACACCAGATATTGCTGTTAAGCATAGTGATACGAATCTTTTAGTTCTTAAAATTAATGATTTTGGCGGATAATACCAAGATTATATGAATAAATACCTTATATTTGCATAGATTATACCTGATAAAAATGACAAAGTGGCAAAAATTCTGCGCTTACGCATTGCGCAAATGGGGTTGGACTGTTGACGGAGAGATTGCTCCCGCCAAGATTGCAGTAATTATCGCAGCCCCACATACGAGCATGCTCGATTTTCTTGTATGCTACCTTTACTACACGGCTGCAGGTGTGACTCCACATGCCTTGGTCAAAAAAGAAATGTTCTTCTGGCCTATGGGTCCCATTCTCCGCAAACTCGGTGCCATTCCTCTGGACAGGAAAAACCCTGTTTACGCCATCAAGGGCACAATAGACAAGATGAAAAACTCTGCCGAAGTGTTCCATCTGGCCCTTTCTCCAGAGGGCACCAGAAAACCTGTCTCACGCTGGAAAACCGGCTATCATACCATAGCCCGCGCTTTGGATTGTCCCGTATATCTGGGCCACATAGACTGGGGCCGCAAAGTTATAGGCACGGGTGAGGCCTTGCCGCTTACGGACAATGCGCGCAAGGATACCGAGGCCATGCAGGCATATTATGCCGGCAAGGATTACAAGGGCCGTCACCCTGAAAATTTTGCCACAAAATAAACCTTCCACCAATAAAACCGCCCATATATGAAAAGATCACGCAGACAGTATCGTGACGAATACATTACAACTCTACGCCGTCTTTTGGAATACGCCCACCAGCGTTTTACCAACTACCAGGCAAATGTCCTGCTGGACGGAGATCAGAAATATACATATCATGAACTCTACAAGGCAGTTACAGCCCTAAGTGGACGTCTTACCAGATATGGCATAGGCGCTGGCGACAGGGTGGCAATACTTTCGGAGAATATGCCCAACTGGACAGTGGCCTTCTTCGCAGTCACTGCCTTCGGCCGCATTGCGGTGCCTATTCTGGCCGAGTCTTCAAGTTCTGATGTGGAAACCATTCTCGCCCATTCCCAGACCAAGGCCATCTTTGTGTCCAAGTCAAAATATACAAGACTTTCAAAGAAGACTTTGGATCAGCTCAGCCTCATCGTACAACTGGATGATCTGAGTATAATCAAGGAAGACTATTCCCAGTTCACCTGCCTCGGTACCGTGAGGGAACCTCAGCCTGACGACCTGGCCGGACTCTTCTACACCTCAGGTACAACTGGCACCCCTAAAGGAGTGATGCTCAGCCACCGCAATCTTTGCAACAATATGCCTGCGGCCTGGGCTACCGCCAAGTTCCGCAAGAAACGCCGCTGGCTGTCCATACTTCCTATGGCCCATACCTATGAAATGGCGTTCAGCCTGCTCTATCCCATCTTCACAGGCGGCTGCGTATACTACCTTAAGAAAGCTCCTACCCCTGCAGTCCTCAAGGTGGCTCTCCAGCAGGTGCGCCCTCATGTCGTCTGCGCTGTTCCTCTCATCATAGACAAGATATACAAGACCAGCGTACGCAAGACCATAGACATGTCCAAGTTCCTGACCTGGATGGAGAAACACACTCCGAAGCTGCTCTACGGCATGATAGGAAGCAAGCTCAAGAAGTTCTTCGGCGGCAAGCTCAAGTTCTTCGGCCTGGGAGGTGCCAAGCTGGATCCTGTTATCGAAGCATTCCTGATCAAGGCCAAGTTTCCATATGCAATCGGATACGGCATGACGGAATGCGCCCCTCTGATATGCGCCAAAAAGGTGGGACAGAAGCATTGCGACACCATAGGCCGTCCGTGCTATGGCATGCAGGTACGTCTGGGAGATGTGAATCCTGAAACCGGCGAAGGCGAAATCCAGTGCTTAGGCAACAGCGTCATGCTCGGCTACTACAAGGACCCTGAGCGTACACGCGAGGCCTTCACAAAGGATGGCTGGCTACGTACTGGCGACCTTGCCACCATTGACAAGGATGGCTTCTACTCCATCAAGGGCCGTATCGGTTCCATGATAGTGGGCCCTTCGGGTGAGAATATATATCCCGAAGATATTGAGAGTCTGATAAACAACAATATTTCAGGCGTAAACGAATCCTTGGTTGTGAGCAAGAACGGTCAGCTAGTGGCCTTGGTGAAGTTCGATGACAGTGTCATCAACTGGAACCACGAGGCTGAGGAAAAGTTTTATTCTATGTTGGAGGAAAAGAAGAAGGAAATCATGAGCTATGTGAACAAAAATGTGCGCAAGTCCAACAACATCAATGATGTTCAGATAGTCAAAGAATCCTTTGCTAAGACAGCTTCCATGAAAATCAAGCGCTTCCTCTATTCCGACAGCAAGCCGCAACAGGGAAACGATCAGTCTTCTTCAGACAAGTCGAACTGATGTCTGGCAGCATCCAGAGCTTCATAGAACTCAGCGCCGAAAGCGCGCGATATAGGGCCCTTGAGAAATTCATAGGCCCTTATGTTTTCCCTTTTTCCCTTTTCGAAGGCCTGCTTGCATATATCCCAGCGGTGGAGGTTGAGGGCGAGCATTCCTGAACGCATCAATTTGGTGCGTATGGGGTAGAGCGAGCAAGAAACGGGTTTCACTCCGTTTTTCATCTCAATGGCGCACATACAGCCGTGTTCAGGGTGCATATGGCAGAAAGCGCATTCTTCCGTTCCATCCACGAGAGGGGTTACGAGGTCCCCGTCCCTGTCCACGACGCTGAATCCTTTGGTCTGGACCGCAGCAAGAGCCTGGGGACTCAACAGAGGCTTGAACTCTTCGAACTTGGCCTTGATGCCCTCAGCCTCGTTCACTCCCACACCCTTGGACACGTCTCCTTCAGAAACTCCCTTGAATATATCCATAGGGGCTCCGCTGTCTCCTATTATGCAGCAGGCCCCGCGGCAACTCTCATAGTCGCAGGCGAATTTTTCTGTGATTATATCAGTGGAAACCAGGATATTACCTATTTGAAGCAGTGGCGGAAGCATAAAAATTCATGATTGATTGGGCCGAGACGTTCTTCACGAGTTGAGGATATCTCGCGCCGAGATTCTTATTGTTGAGGTATCTGTCAAGTGCGGCTCCTATGACATATTCGGCAGTGCCGCTCAGGCTGGCAGCTGCTTTGGCCGCCCTTGACTTGTAGCTTTCAAGTTTGCTTGCGGGAATCGGTTCTGTCGCCAGTTTGTGCAACACGGCATTTAAGCGCTCTTGAATCTCCTTCTCGTCAAGCTGTATGAGTCCTGAAACCGAAGAGTCATCTTCATATGGATGCACTCCGAAGAATAACCTGAACTGGCCGCTAGGATAGCCTGGAAATCCCGACCAGTTGCGTGTATACATTGCACAGTCGCTGAAGGCCTCCAGAAGGGCATCATCCAGAGCATACATAGCCACATCGCTGATAGCCATATTGTTGCCGTTGCGGTCCAGCCTGAACAGACTTTCGTACAAGCTGAATCCCTTGAGTTCGAATGCGTCATCGCAAACTTCATCCACATTGTTGTTTGAGGTCCAGCTGCCGCCTTTGCGCAAGGCCATGATGTTCTTGGCGACCGTGGCGCCCACCTGCACGCTTTCGCGGTCTGACACCAGAACCAGCAGCTTGTATACGTCAGGACCCATGGTCTCCTGATTGTCGGCCTGGGCCGAAAGGGCACCGAGATACTTCAAGAGCAGTTCCAGCCTATCGTTCGGCAGGCTGCCTTCCAGCCTTACATCCGATGGGTTCAGCGTTATACGTATATCTATGCCATTGGCCAGCAGAAACATTTTCAGGACATCGTCATCCACTCCGGCTATAGATGCGAGTGCATCTTCGTCAGCATATTCGCGGCTACCCTTGAGAGCATAGGAAAAATAAGTTATACCCTTGGTTTCCAGTTGCTTGTATATGACGTTCACGCCGCTGGAATATGACCACTGCACGCCACCCGATACAGGTTCCTCCTTGTCTTTGGGCTGCTTGAGGGCAATTTTTGTCCCATAACTGTCAATCACTGCCTCAATTTCTTCCATAGGGGTAAGCAGGGGCAGGGGACTGAAACTGCTGTCGATTTGTACCGTATTTACGAGCAGGCTGCGCATATACTCGTTGAAAAGTTCGGCCTGCCTGTCCAGAGGCAGGTTCCTGTATGCAAACTTTATAATCTGGCTCTCATCAGTAAGGGGAGCTCCATAGAGGAAGGCGGCTATGCATTTTTCCATCAGGACTGCGTTGTCGTTCTTCTGCAGCAGGCTGTTCTTGTACCAGCGGCTGCGGTAGATGTCCCTGGCATAGCTGTATTCCACAGGGTCTACACCCCAGGTGTACAGACTGTCTCTTATACACATCTCCGAGCCCACGAGACGGACTCCTATC
>CAMFRR010000076.1 GCA_945982095.1 uncultured Bacteroidales bacterium | reverse complement strand
AGCTGCGCGAGAAACTGAAAGTTCTTGGTCTGCCTGTGATAAAGGTGCTTGACGAGAACGAGGTGGTCGCCGAAGAAGGTAAAGACCGGAAGGTCTCGCATGACAAAGATCCAGCTGTGTTGTATGTGTTCTATCCTTCTCTCTACACTTCTGCCAAGTCATATGCGAAGCCTGTAGTGAAGATTGAGATAAGCTGCCTGTCTATGTCAGAACCGTACGAGATGAAGCCAATATCATCACTTGTACAGCAAATATGCTCTGCTGAGTTTGGTGACGATATCGATGATGCCTTCAATCAGACAATCAGGACCGTATCCCCGGCGCGAACCTTTCTGGAGAAGGCATTTGTACGATTTGGACAAGCTTTCACATACAGAGTATATGCGTAAAGCACTTGAGGACGGCAATCTATACATGGAGATTGTAAAGCATAGGGAGAAATTCTATCATCCAAGCTATGTAGACTACAGCAAAGAATTGCCTCGGGTGATTGATTTCCTGCCACCTGCGACGATGGTGGAGACCTTCAGGGAAGATTACAATGAGATGATGGGCAGTTTCATTTATGAGAAGGACCCTTTGAGTTTCGATGAACTGCTTATCAGTGTTGCCGCTATTAGGAGCAGTTTAGAAAATGCTCCACGTCAAAATGATTGCAAGTGCCGAAAGGATGTAGAACAGACTACAAGTTATCTTTGATATGGAAGAGCCGATACTCAACAGCCACAACGCCCACATCATGAAAGGTCAATGTAAAACAATACCGTGTGCAGATTTCTCGACTTCGCCCTACGGGCTTCGCTCGAAATGACAAGAGGTTGTGCTCCGCTCGAAATGACAGGGGCTGCGTGGGGCAGGTGCACTAAAATTGCTTCCCAGCTGCTATTCAACTAGCAGTTGGGAAGCATTGTCTTTCCGGCGGGCGTCAAGGCGCTACCGACATTATTTCACAACAATCTCATCGATGAAGAACCAGCAAGGATGTCCTACGCCGTAGTGCCATGATGGGCACAAGCCGAGGGCATCGACGTGCAGCTTGAGGTAACGTGCGCTGAAATTTCCTTCAACTCCACCCTTTTCAAACTTGACTGTTCCGTCTCGCTCGTCAGGGAAACTGAAAGTACCGAGAGTCTGCCAGCTCTCCCCGTCTTTGGATCCGCTCCAGCAACCGCCTTTAGGGAGCAATATCCACGCCCCTATCTGATGGAGGAAGTCTGCATATACTGTATTGAATTCGCATACGCGGCCCAGATCCAGGATGACTTCGCCATCAACACCTTCCCATCCTATCCAACTCTCCACGAATGTTGTGCCTCCGTAGAGTCCGTCCACAAGCATTGAAGCCGGCATTTGGGCATATTTGCCGCTAGGAGCCATAGTGTAGCTGACCTTGGCGCCCGAAGCCAGATTTTTGCTCTTGCCAGGCATGAATCTCTCGCGATAAAGCTTGCAATAGTCTGCCGGTCTGTTGTTCCTTTCATTGAGAGTAGGCACCCCATATTCAGCCGTTCTCTCTTCGAATAAGGCAAGTGCTGACTCAAGTGCCTGGACATCAGCATATTCAGACATTGTTCTGGCAATTTCCAAATCGGAATACTGCAGAGGCAGCCTGCTTATGCGCACCCTCTTCAGCAATACTGGATCAGAAGCCACAGCCTCTTCAGCCTTGTCGAAGAGTTCATTATAGCGCTTGCGCAGTTCAGCGTTCAGGAATCCGTCTTTATGGGAGATAGGGGAGTCGTATATCCACAATTCTTTACCTGAGGCAATCAGCTCGGAGGTGCAGATGTCCAGATACTCAAGCAGATACTTGCCGGCTGCTCCATAATAGCCGTGCATGAATTCCTCCTGCAGGGCACGTGCATCCAGGTCAGGGTTCCACATCAGTTTTGCCAGCATATAGGCACGCAGCTCGCAGAAGTCCGTTCCCATGGTGCCTGCAACCTGAGCGAAATGCATTTTCACTCCATGGTCGCGGAAGAGCTGAATGTTGGGCTGCAGTACATGGAAATTAGGGAAAGGGGATACGAAATTGTCGAAGTTGATGCCGTAATCCCACATAAAAATATTGTCGCATATTGGGCTCCAGCCTTCAAGGGCTTTGACAAACTCACGGCCCCTGTCTGTCTCTGTCAGAGGGAGTTGGCGGCGGCAATCAATGTCGCAGAGCATTATATTCACATTAGGGAGAGGCTTTGTAATCTTAGGCGGCTTCATGCTGAAGAGATAGGCCAGGGTGGAGAACTCCTTGTCAGGGAAGCGCTCGGCCAGCCTGTTTACAAAACGCAGGTAGGCTCCCGACACTGCACCTTCCTCATCATATATTGCCTGGCATGAAGGACAGGTACAATAAGTGTCTGTGCCGTCATTCTGGCTTACCGAAATCATTTTGAGCCCGGGATTGGCTTCAAAAACCTCTTCAAGCTTTTTGCATACAGCCTCGAACAGTTCCTCATTTGTGAGACACCACTGTGCATTGCTGCCCGGACGCCTCTTTCCGTTCACGAGTGCATACCATTCGGGATGTTCTCGGCCTACAATGTCAGAATTCAGCAGGCGGCCGAAGGTATGAACCCACAATTTCCCTATGAAAACTTCTTCGGGCTCGCGCCAGCCATGCCACAGCTTGTAGGTGGGATCTTCCTTTGAAGACCAGCTCTGGCTCTGGCGATAGCGGAAGGCAGGGGCGTCGCAAAGGTCCATCTCGCTGATGGTGATATTCTTATGCTCGGGAATATCCACGCTGAATCCTGCCCAATAGCGCACTCCCAGCTCCTGTTCCAACAGCCTCACCACTGCATTCACAGCTCCTGCACCACGTCCTTCGATGTGAATATCGGAATTGTCCGTTCGTATGCGGAATCCGTCATAAGCCAATGATGAAAGTTCGTTTGTTGAAATGAAGATGTGAGTGCTCTCATCGCTCTGTTCTGTGGCGACAGGCAACAAGGCCCCGCTGCTCCTCTGCACGAAATCCTGAAGGAGCTCTGCAGCTGCCATAGTGTTAGGATTGTCGTCCAGAACTATTATGCTGGCCTTAGGACAAGAGTTTTCAACTATTCTGACACCGGGTGAGCAAGAGGTGAGTAATATGCACAATGCAAGTGAAAGTATGCTTGTAATATGCTTCATATCTTTGATTTTTCGGTTAACGAATAGCTATCTCGTCTGTGAAAAGCCAGGCTCCGGCCTCATCACGGCGTACAAGTCCTTCTATACGTACATAGCGGGCCTTGGTATTGCCGTTCCACTTGAACTCTGCAAAACTTGGGATCATATCTTCCGTATCCACAGTGTTGAGGACTTCTCCCCCAGGCTCGAAATTAACTCCATCCTGGCTGAAACTGAAACGTACTGAGCTCGGCATCCATATCCACAGGGTGTACCACTGGCCGTAGCTTGCCATTACTTCTGAAATTTCTTTTTCCTCGCCGAGGTCCACCACGATATCAGTGTCGCATTCAAGGAAGCCCAGCCATCCCTTGCCACATTCCCAAGACCCGAACTTTCCGTCCGTGAGAGTTGACTCTCCACTGGCCGAATATTGTTTGTGGTATGGATTAGCAATTGTAACGTCCTTTCCCAGAGCAAGATTCACTTCTGGGTCGCTTATCCATTGTGGAGTGGTCCTTTCTCCCTTCTCAGCCTTGAGGTCGAAACAATTGTATCCCATAGCCTCAGCTGATTCCACGGCCTTGAGAGCACGTGCATGGAATGACTCCCAATTCTTACGCTCATTCATGCTCCATCCTATTTCAGCCAACGCGAAACTGCGTGGATAAAGCATATATTCCAGATGTTTTTGAGTGGCAACATATTCAGTCCAGAGGTTTACCTGCACACCCATCACATATTCCTCATTCTCGATGCCCATTGCCGGGTCATATTCATAGACTTGCTTCAAAGGGAGATAACCGCCCTGGGAAACAGGCTCGAAGCGTGGATCGTCCTGGCTGTTGTTGATGTAACAATAGCGTCCCGGTGTCATTATCACTTCGTGCCCGGCCGCAGCAGCTGCAATGCCGCCGTCCAAACCCCTCCAGGACATGACTACTGCGCCCGGAGCAAGTCCTCCCTCCAAAATCTCGTCCCAGCCTATCATCTTGTGTCCCTTGGAGTTGATGAAATGGCTGATGCGTCCTATGCCCCAACTTTGCAGCTCGTCAGTATTTTTGAGCCCGTTCTCCCGCATGCGGCGCTGGCAGTCAGGACATTTGGCCCAGTGGCCCTTGTAGGCTTCGTCACCACCTATGTGTATGTATTCGCTGTCAAACATCTCCATAGTCTGGGACAATACGTCTTCCAGGAATGTGAAAACGCTTTCTTTGCCTATGCAATATTCGCTGGTGCGCTCATTTTCAGTGCAGAAAAGATGAGGATATACTTTCCACACTTCCTCAGAGTGCCCGAACATCTCTATCTCAGGAATGACTTCAATATGCAGAGAATCAGCAAGATCCAGAACCTCCCTTATGTCTTCGGGCGTATAGTGTTCTACATTTGCCGTGAGCTCGGGATAGCCTTTCATCTCAATGCGCCAGGCAATACCGTCGGTCAGATGCCAGTGGAAACGGTTAATCTTGTACTTGGCCCAGAGCTTCAGCTGGCGCTTGATGCAATCCTTGTCGAAGAAGTGGCGGGAAACATCCAGCATCACGCCCCTGTATGCGAAGCGTGGGGCGTCGGTAATTTCCATGCAGGGCAGAGTCTCGCCGTAGGCATCACGCAGTTGGGCAAGAGTCTGTTGGGCGTAGAACAAGCCCACCGGAGTGCAGGCCTCTGCAATGATGGAGTCTCGGGTAATCCTCAGGAAATATGCCTGGTTCCGATTTTTTTCAATCTTTCCGAGGGCATGCCCTTCTGTATTGTTGATGATGGTGTTGCGAACAGCAGCTTTGGAGAACCTGCAGGTGCCTTCCGCCATATCTATAGACAGCGGAGTAGGAGTCAGCACTTTTTCTACAGACTCCGGTTTGGGACTACAGGACAGTAACAGTGTAGCCAGAGCTGCTGCGATGAATGAGGGACGCATATTCATGATGATACTTTATATAGAGAGTTTTTCCAAAACGTCAATGAGTTCAGAGTCAATAGGCTTGTCTTTCTTGACTGCCCTGGAGATAGGAACATAGACTATTTCATCATTCTTTATACCCACCATTATGTTGCGCTGGCCCTCTTTCAGAGCCTGAATGGCTGCATATCCCATACGGCTTGCAAGAATGCGGTCGTAAGCAGTAGGTTTTCCGCCTCGCTGCAGGTGGCCGAGAATGGACACTCTCACGTCATATTCAGGATATTCCTTTCTCACGCGCTCTGCGTAATGCATCGCGCCTCCATCTTTTTCGGATACCAGCACTATGCTGCTGTTTTTTGACTTGCGTATGCCA
>CAMFRR010000075.1 GCA_945982095.1 uncultured Bacteroidales bacterium | reverse complement strand
GGTCGAAAGCCTTCATCACCTTTTCCACAAGACCGGCCTTGAACTTCATGTCCGACTCACCGTTCCTGATGTAATCCTTCATCCCTTCAAAGAACGCAGGATAATCTCCTTTCTGCCTTGTGATTTCCAAATGGCTGAGGCGCATATAATCGGTATCTCCGCCCATGGCATGGAGCCTGGAATACAAAGAATCCGCCTTTTCAAAGTCATTCACAAGCATAAAGGCTTCCATCTTCATGGACATTACTGTAGAGTTTGAGCCCTTTTCAGAAGGCAGTCCTTCAAGAATATCCAAGGCCTCCTTGCCCTGACCCATGCGGCACAATAAATCTGCAAGACGCATTGCATACCAGGTATTTGTCGTATCGGCGGCATATGCCTTGCGATAGTGTTGGAAAGCCTTTCCCGGAGCCCCGGCCCTGTCCAATATTGTGGCCATATAATAATGTATAGCTCCGTTTTCAGGATCCAGCTTCTCAGCACTTACCAGAAGTTCCATGGCCTCGCTGGCCTTGCCCTTGTCAATATTATCTACTGCCTGCACAAGGATTGAGTTGGCAATGCGACGCTGCTTGCCCTCTTGTGCACACAACACAAGAGGCAGCAAAAGCAGTGCTGATACAAGACACAAGAGTTTATTTGTCATATTCTGTAACAATTGTCAATCCTCCCATACAACCGTTCTGCTAAGGTCGGGATTCACTTCAATATAAACTCTCAGCACCTCATCAGGCAACAGTTCCTCTATATTCTCAGGCCATTCCATTATGCATCTGCTTCCGCTGTAGAAATAATCCTCCACACCTATGTCCATGGCCTCTGAAATATTCTTAATCCTATAGAAATCAAAATGATACACAGTTTCACCATCGGCACAGCAGTATTCATTGACTATGGCGAAGGTCGGAGAATTCACCACGTCCTCCACACCCCAAGCCTTGCACAAGGCAACTGTGAATGTGGTCTTGCCGGCACCCATCTGTCCATAAAAGGCAAACAGGTCATGGCCCCGGGTAGCAGAGATGAATGCCTTTGCTACGGCATCGATTTCCTCAAGAGATGATATTTTCAATGAGTGTTTCATTTCACAAAAATACAGCTATTCTTTTGAAATTTACAAATATTAACCAGAAATCACAAAATCGTGCCAAAAAACTTTTATACGCTTGACTCTCCAATTTCTATATTCTACTTTCGTCAAAAAAAAACGAAAGCCATGAAGAAGAAAGAACTGAGTTTTTGGGCCGCGGCGATATGCACTACTGCCATCATCACCGCCTGTGAGATTGTAGACAACACCCCAAATGATGACCCCGACGACAACCCGGAATCACCCATTCCCGAAAGGGTCCTTGACCTGTACTCGACCTTCCTTGAATACGAGCAGTCTTACGATTGGCGCAAAGATCCCATGGGAGGAATGGTCAACACCCGTATCCATCTGTTCAAGAACGAAGACGAGATTTGTACTGTGAATGTGCCGGCAGAAGAACATGAAACGGTAGACTGCAACATTTTACGCATTTGCAACGGGAAGCTGTATACTGTACATTCGGCTGGAACATCCACGGTCATAAGGGCAAATGGCATAGAGCAGCTTCGTCTGCCCATATCAGGATATGTAAGCGACTTGATTGTGCAAGAGGAGGATATTCACATCATAATGGAAAGGCCTGAAATACAGGGATGGAGATATATGAAGAACGGCCAGACCTTGTTGGAAAAGCCCAATTCAAGTCTTATGGGACCCATGTATCAGGACAAAGGAGAGATATGTTTCGCATTCGTCGAGAAAAGCAAAGGAGCGGACGGCATAGAAAGACAGTACTGTCATCTGGTGGCTAATGGAGTGCCAAGCAGACACAGCACCTCGGGAAACGTCCAGGAAATATATGACATAAGGCGTGTAAACGGAGTACTGAATGTAGTGCAGAAAGAATTTGGCACCAATGGAATTGTGTGGACAAGCGGCGACAATTCATGTGTACTGAATGTTCCCGGCAACCATGGCCTGAGAGATATACATTTCGTAAAGGCAGGCAATTCGCTGCTTGTCCACGCACAGGCCAAGCTGGAAAAACAACAGTCCGAGCTCCAATGGTACGACCATTATTGGAACGGTAACGAGCTGGTTGCAGTAGCAGGTGACATGGACAGCGTGTTGGGCATAAGCGAAGGTCCAGGGGGTTTCTGTTATGTCACAGGCAGCGCTTATCTGGGACAAGGGCTCACAATATTCCATCCTACGCAGAAGCTGAAATTGCAGGGAAGCCTCAACCTGATTTCTCCTTACGCCATAACCAGCTCGGCAACAGACTTTTATCTGGGACTTAACGACGCATCACGCAACTATAAGCCCGTTATGGTGCACAACAACGAGCAACATGATGTGAATATGAACGGATATTTTATTTCTCTTGCCCTTCAATGATGTTCCTTGCCAGGGCATTGGCGCAGACAAATTCTTTGAGAGCGGCATTGTCGCTGCTCAGTATGGAGCGTTTGTCGCCATGCCAGGCTATGGTGCCTCCTTTTACGAAATAGATGTTGTCACCATGTTCGAGCATGCTGTTCATGTCATGGGTGTTGATTACAGTGGTGATGTTCATCTCTTTGGTAATTTCCTCGATCAGTTGGTCTATGAGTATGGAAGTGTAAGGGTCGAGGCCGGAGTTGGGTTCGTCACAAAAGAGGAACTTGGGATTGAGGGCTATTGCCCTGGCAATGCCAACCCTCTTCTGCATTCCGCCCGAAAGCTCCGAAGGATACTTGTTGTCTGAATCTTTAATGTTCACCCTGTCAAGGCAGAAGCGTGCACGGGCCAGTTTCTCGTTGTAAGAAAGATCAGAGAAAAAGTCCAGAGGAAACATTACATTGCCCAGAACAGTCGTGAAATCATATAGGGCGCTGCCTTGGAAGAGAATACCTATATTTCTGTGCAAGAGCTTTTTGTTCTTGCCAGACATATTGATCAAGGAGTTTCCTTCGTATATGATGTCGCCTTTGTCCGGAGAAAGAAGGCCTATCAGATTCTTCAGAAGCACAGTCTTGCCAGAACCGCTTTTGCCTATTATCATGTTGCATTTGCCAGTATCGAAAACGGCATTGATGTCAATGAGCACATCCTTGTCCTCAAATGACTTGTACAGATGTTTGACTTCTATCATAGACTAATACAGCATGAGTTGGGTAACAATAAGGTCGAAAAGCAGTATCAATATGCTGCTGGCAACTATGGCATGGGTGCTCTTGCGTCCTACACCAAGCGAACCGCCATGGGCATAGTAGCCGCAAAAAGCAGAGACTGAGCTGATGATGAAACTGAAAAGAGACATCTTGAATGCACTGTAGAAAATATAGAAGCCGTTGTAACAATAAGTTATACCCTCAACGAATGAAGCTATGCGTATGATGCCCGTAAGTTTTACCACCAGCCAGGCTCCGGCCAGGCCCAAAAGAAAACTTAGCATCATGAGCAGCGGATTGAGTATGGTGGCAGCGAGAATCTTAGGTCTCACGAGGAAACCGGCTGAATTGATTCCCATCATTTCCATAGCATCTATCTGTTCGGTGATACGCATGCTGCCAAGCTCTGAAGCGATGTTGGAGCCTACCTTGCCGGCCAAGATCAAGGCAATCATGGTGGAACAGAATTCCAATATGAGACTTTCGCGCACCATATAACCCACGTACATCTTGTCGATGAAAGGGTTTTCTAGGTTGGAGGCAGTCTGTATTACGAGTACACCGCCAATGAAAAGAGAAATCACGGCCACTATGAGCACAGACGAAAACACCAGCTTGTCTGCCTCGACAATGAACTGTTTGAGGTACAGTCTCACATTTTCAGGCTTCCTGAAGACTTGTTTCAGGAAGATGAAGTATGAACCTAAAGTAGTTAGCGCTTTGTTTATCATGGCGCGCAAAGTTACAAAAAATTAATGATAGTTATGCTCATTACCGTCACATCCGCAAAATGCGAAGGCATCAATGCAATACCGATACTTGTTGAAACCTCCATATCCAATGGCATAGGGATACACCTGGTGGGGCTGGCTGACGCGGCAGTAAAAGAAAGCCTTTTGCGTACCGGCACTGCACTGCAATCTTTGGGCCTTAAGATTCCGGGAAAGAAAATTGTCATCAATTTGGCCCCCGGTGACCTGCACAAAAACGGGAGCGGCTATGACTTGCCCATAGCCTTGGGAATTCTAGCCGCCTCGGAGCAGATGCATATGCCTGGAACAGGGCGTTATGTCATAATGGGTGAATTGGGCCTGGACGGAAGCGTACGCAAAATCAACGGAGCCTTGCCCATAGTTGAAATGGCAGACAAGATGGGAATGGAGGGCTGCATATTGCCTTATGAGTCTGCTTTGGAAGCCATAGAGTATGGAAAGGGTAAAATATTCGGGGTCCGCAGCCTTGGAGATGCTCTGAAGATTGTTTGTGAGCTTGAAGGTTGGGAAGAGCTGGAAATAGACAAGAATATGGCCTTGGATGCGGATGAAGGGCTGAACATGTGGGATGAGTGCATGGATTTCAGCGATATTGTGGGGCAGGATGCTGCCAAAAGAGGCTTGGAGATTGCCTGCGCCGGAGGACATAATGTAATCCTGATAGGCAGCCCCGGCTCGGGAAAAAGTTCTCTGGCAAAGGCAATGTGCCGCATCCTGCCTCCTATGACCATGGAGGAATCCGTTCAGACCAGCAAGATTTATTCAGTGGCCGGCCTTGGTAATCTCACGAAAGGTCTCATGCGCAACAGGCCTTTCCGCGCACCGCATTGTACCACTTCTACTGCCGCTCTCATAGGTGGCGGCTCAGAGCACATCAGCCCCGGGGAGGTAAGCCTGAGTCATAATGGTATATTGTTTCTGGATGAATTCTGTGAAATTCCGAGGAAGAATATAGAAGTACTGCGGGCTCCTATGGAAGATAAAAGGGTGGTGATTTCCAGACTGAAGAAAAAATTGGAATATCCTGCAGATTTCACTCTTGTCGCTGCGACAAACCCCTGTCCTTGCGGTTATTACGGCGAGGGAGACAGATGTACCTGCACTGTGGGGGCCAGGAAGGCGTATCTTTCCAAATTGAGCGGCCCCATCATGGACAGGATAGACATAGCTGTCATTTGTAAGGCTGTAGACCCGAAGAAACTGCTTAACCGGAGCAAGGCTGAGACCAGCGCAGAAGTCGCAGAAAGGGTAAGGCAGGCCAGAGAAATACAACGCATACGTTTCGAGGAAGAAGGAATATTCTGCAATGCACAGATGTCGGGCAGGATGATAGACAAATACTGCGTTCTGGACAAGTCCTGCAAGGACTTTCTTGAGCAAGCCATGACCAAATGCGGTTTTTCCGCAAGGGCCTGCCATCGCATCATCAAGCTGGCAAGAACCATTGCCGACCTGGACAAAAGTACCGACATCAGTGAGGAACATCTGTCCGAAGCAATTGCATATCGTCTTCTGGAC
>CAMFRR010000074.1 GCA_945982095.1 uncultured Bacteroidales bacterium | reverse complement strand
GCTGTAAGCATCTGCATACGTATAGGAATGTAAAAAAGTCGCCTGCGAACCTCGGCCGAAAGGGTCAAATCCCTCAATCTTTGGGCATCTTTTTCTGTAGTTGCCAGCAGGCAGATGGGATTGACCTCAACAGCGCTTTCAAGGCGCTTGGCGTCGGAACGGGTGAAGGAATGGTGATCTGCGAAGCTCTCGTGGCTGATGATGCGGTACATATCGCCCAGATGGCCGACAAAATGCTTGCTGTTGGCAATACCTGTGATGGCAATTGCCATCTGGGCATGAGTATAATGAGGGTCGGCCTCAGGGAAAACTCCCTTCATCTTGTCGTAGACCAGAGTGGAGAAAAGAAGCTTTATCTCCTTCCCGTCGGGGTATCTGCGGCATTTCGGAGCTCTGGCGCTGCATCTTTCCGGGTCATAGTCCTTGAATCCCAGCATAGCGGCATATTCGCATTTCAGAGTCTCATCCATATACAGAGGACACTTCGTAACCACCACCATATCAGCGAGATAAGCACGTGAGCGCAAATCCCTCAAACGTCCGAAGGGCAGCAGCCTGTCCTTGGTGAAAGGGCGGTCAAAAGCCGTTAGCACAATGTTTCCACTTGCCTTAATGCGGCGATGCTGGTAAGCGTCGTCAAGTATGATGAACTCAGGGCTATTGAATTGGGGATGGAGGATTCGCGCCTTCTTGCGTTCCTTCAACTGGTCAATGAGTTCGGGCTTGGCCAGGAAAGAGGCTCCTTCCACCCTGTCCTCATCCACAACCACTGTGCATTCAGGGAACTTTCTCTTGATTTGCAGGGCTTCATCACCGAAAGCCGCGGCGCTGCCCTCGCAGACCACCTGCTGGAATCCCTTGGTGCGGCGCTTGTAGCCCCTGCTCAGCACGGCGAGTTTTTTGGGCTCATAGGACGGGTCCGGACCGCTGAAGCCATATATCTCCGAATCTGCAGCCTCTATCTCACCATATTTGAGGGTGTTGATGACAAGCTCTGTCATAGGAGTCTTGCCCGTGCCTCCCACTGCCACATTGCCTATGCATACAGATGGCAGGGTGGTGGGGAAAGACTTTTTCCAACCCTTGTCATAAAAGAGGTGGCGCAGCCTCAGTATCAAAGCGTATATCATACTGAAATTACAGAAAATGAGGATGGCCCAGGGTCACCCTCATTATTTTGATGTTAAGCTCTTATCAGCAGCCGCAGCAGCAGCCGTTTGCCTGTATGTAAGAAACAATCGCAACTGTAGTAAGGCACAGTACGATTACCATACCTATGATGCGGCCTATCCATTTCCAGCGGTTGAGCCAAATCATATTGTTCCAGCCTATGGTCTGGAGAGCGCTCCAGAAACCGTGACCGATATGCATGTAAAGGGCGATGAACCAGATGATGTAGAGAGCAACAACCCACCACTGACCGAAGGTCCTCTCAAGCAGCATATATGGATTCTCAGCCTCTCCGCCTGTGAACTCCTGGAGCTGCATGTCGGCCCAGAAATGTGTGAGGTGGAAAGCGATGAAGCCAAGCACGATGATGCCGAGCCAAATCATGTTCTGTGAAGCGAAAGAGTCAGCCTTGGCCCTTGAATTTACCTCGTAGCGTTTTACACCGCCGCGGGCTTTGAAGTTGCCGATTGAAAGAATCAGAGCGTAGATGATGTGGATGAGGAAGCCTGCAGCAAGTACAGGTACCATTACATTGACTACCGGCAGGGCCATGAAGTCGCAACCAAGCTGGAACCAGCCGTCTTCAGCACCCCAGGTGCCACGGAATGCGTCCAGAACAGAGAAGAAGTTGATGGTGGTGTGGAGAAGCATGAATATAATGAGGAAAAGTCCTGATATACTCATAATGAGCTTCTTGCCGATGGATGTTGTGAAAATATTTGCCATAAGTTTTAGATATTACTTTCGGAACATATAGTGCAAAGATAATATATTACTTGGAGAATCCGCAATAAAATCATACTTTTGTAACAGTTCTGATTGAAAAAATTTCCAACAAAATGTATAAAAGAGTATTATTGAAATTGAGCGGCGAGAGCCTGGGTGGCCCTGCCGGTTCCGGCATCAACGAGGATTGGGTAAACCAGTATGCTGAGGAGGTCGTGGCTGCAGTAAAGGCCGGACATCAGATTGGTATAGTTATTGGCGGTGGCAACATTTTCCGCGGAATGAGCGGAGTCAAGAGCGGTTTTGACCGTGTTGACGGTGACAAGATGGGTATGCTGGCCACTGTTATCAATTCTCTGGCACTTATGATGGCTATCAGGAGTCTTGGAGTGAAGGCTGAAGTGTTCACTGCAACTCCTATGGAGCCTATTGCAAATTACTATATGCGTGACAAGGCTGTTGCGGTTATGGAGGCTGGCGGTGTTGCTCTGATTGCAGGTGGCACTGGCAATCCTTTCTTTACTACAGACAGCGGCGCTGCATTGCGTGCATTGGAGATAGGAGCTGATGCTTTGCTTAAGGGTACAAGGGTGGATGGAGTGTATACTGCTGATCCTGAGAAGGATCCTACTGCCACCAAATATGACGAGCTAACATTCAGCAAAGCTCTGGCTGATCATCTTAAGGTAATGGATGCTACGGCTTTTGCACTTTGTGAGCAGGGCAATATGCCTATCGTGGTGTTCGATATGAATCGCCGCGGCAATCTTGCCGCCTTGCTCTCTGGCGAGAAAATCGGCACCCTGGTAAAGAACAACTAACGCGAACAAGCAACAAAAAAAGGGGCAGGGCCCCTTTTTTGTTGGTCTTCGAGACTACGCAATCACATAATGCTCGATTACCTTATGATATTGCTCCTTCTGTGAGAGCACATTTGGTTTGAAGCGTGAGGCATCCTGGCCGGAGGCGTTGATTATCTCTGCCTTGAAGCTGGTGAAAGAATGCTGCTCCAGGCGGAAGACCTTCTGGTCATGCAGACGGAAACTGTCACGCTTAGCCTTATACTCCATATTGGTGTTCTTCAGTATCTCATCCACCTTCGCGCCAAACTCATCAGCCTGCTCCTGGCTCACATTACTGTCTTCAAACTCGAAATACCAGTCATAGCGGCTTTCCTCAAGATTCGCATAACCCACATAATAGTTCAGATTGAGCCCCGTCTCCTTTTTGGCTTTCTCAACTGCATCAATAAACTGACCCTCATAGAGTTTCTCTCCCGTGATGGTTACTATGCCATTGACTTTCTGCACCATATGTATGCAAGGAGTGGCTCCGAATTTTGGAGCAGAAGCCTCCACGATGTCGTTCATATTGTAGCGATACAGGCCGGAGAAGGTGGTCACGAAAGGACAGTATTGCTTGCCGGGCACGAGGTCGGCTAGCTGTATGAAAGGAGCGTCAGGATTGTCAAATTCCTCAGCCTCCTTGAATTCGTAATAGTGGAAATGAGGGAAGAGCACTGTGTCGAGCGTGTCGTCGAGAACAAGGCCGGCACGGCACTCTGAAGAGAAGTAAGCAAACTCCTGATGCAGCATATCCTCAGGATAGCAACCCTCCAACTTCTTAAGATAAATCTGGGTATTACCACATTTCCAGGTTGTAAGTATCTGAAGATTAGGCCAGAAATGCTTAGGAAGCACACGTCCGTATTTTGCCTTGAGTTCGCGCAGTTCGGCAGCACGCTCAGGATTTGGCTTGAGATATGGGCGTACAGCCTGACGTATATCTTCCGGAATTGTGACCTTATCAGACATTGTACCGTTCTCTATATCCTTAACATATTCATCATACCACTTGTCCACCTGATTCTGCATTTCCACCATAGTGCTTGGATTTGCAGCCACGCACAGCGTTACGTTGCGCTCAATACCCATACGCATAATGGCATAATTGCGGGCTGTATAATCTTCAATATTGAAAATCTCTGATGGAGAGGCATAAAGCTTCTTCACGAAGCCAGGACAGCGAGCCTGGGTGAATCCGCTCACTGAACCATATATGGTGCCGTCAGGAGTATATCCCTCGATCTGCTTGCCCACAACTGACACGATGCTGCCCGAATAGACTTTAGGACGGTTCTTGATGAAGTTGAAGAGCCAAACCTTGTTCATCTTGCCATATATATTGTTGAGGTAGGCTTCTGAAATTGGAATCCATTTTGGCTCGCCTGTGGCTCCTGATGTAGTGGCATAAAGCAAAGGACGGCCCTGGAAAAGCACGTCAGATTTGCCGTTTTTCATCTTTTCCACATATGGACGGAAATCTTCGTACTCGGAAGGCTTCACATTGGCCTGATACTGGGCGAAAAGCTCAGCAGGGCTTGCTGAAGCAAGGATTTCTGCAAAATGATGTTCTTTTCCATAATCTGAATCTTTTGCATATTCCAAGATGCGGCGCAGGGTATCAGCCTGCTGATTAAGAGGATCTTTGCTGGCTTTCTTAAGCTTGAGGTACTGTATGCCTCCGGCTACGCCCAGCAAAAAATTGGGCACAAAAGGACATGTGCGATCTTCATTAACTTTCATAAGTATTTATGTAAAATATATTGTCAGTAAAAAACCGGGACTATTAGCACAAAAATCAGTCCAAAAATCATATATTTGCACTTATGGCATAACAAAGCGCGAACTTATATGACAAACAAGCACTTTCAGAGAATAGAATCCTTGCGAGAGCTTATGCAGCGCGAGGGATGGGATGCTGTAGTTCTCAGGGGCTCAGACCCCCACAGCAGCGAATATCTGGCCCCGAGATACCAGGTGGTAACATGGTTGAGCGGTTTCACAGGCGAGGCCGGGGATATGGTGGTTACGATAGACGAGGCTGGGCTTTGGACTGACAGCCGCTATTTCATACAGGCGGCAGACCAGCTGGCCGGAAGCGGCATAGAGCTGCACAAGACCAGACTTCCTGAATCTGAATACATTCCTGAATTTCTCAGACGCAAGGCTTGTGTCAGGGTCGCCTGCGACAGCCTTTGCGAAAGTGTGGCCTCTGCCGCCGAAATACGCGAGGCCTGCGCCGGAACGGAGGGCTTCGAACTTGTGGGGGTGCCCGATCTTATGGACAGGCTTTGGCATGACAGGCCAGCCTTGCCTTGCAGCCCGGTAATCAGCCTGGACGAAAGCACTGTGGGCCGCACGAGGCTTGAGAAGATTGAGTGGCTGAGGGCCTGGCTCGCCGATATGGAAGAGGATTATGTGCTGATAGGTGCACTTGACCAGGTGGCCTGGATGCTCAACGTACGCGGCTCAGACATTGACTATAACCCTGTGGTATTCAGCTATCTGCTTGTAAGTCAAGACAGTGTGCAGTTCTTTATGCTCAAGGACAGCGAAAGGGACGAGGACACCGTAGACACCATAGAACTGCTTGAGTCAGAAGGAATTTCGGTGGAAAAATATTCGGCCGTGGTCCCTTGCCTGCGCCAAATTCTGGAAAATGGAGAGAGCGTTTGCTACGACCCGGCCAGCCTTAATGCGGAGCTTGGGGATATTCTGGCCGAACAGAGGAAAATATGCA
>CAMFRR010000073.1 GCA_945982095.1 uncultured Bacteroidales bacterium | reverse complement strand
GGATACGGAGCAGGTGCTGCTCATCTGTCCTAAGGATGACCGCAGATTCAGGGACTTCATGTCCAATCTCGCAATGCCGCAGTTTGAAAAATACAGGTAGCGGCTTTCGGGTTTTTTACTATCTTTGCAGATTGGAACGGGATGATGCGCCCCGTTTGTTTTTGCGTTATGCTGGAT
This sequence comes from uncultured Bacteroidales bacterium, assembly GCA_945982095.1. Classification (GTDB taxonomy): domain Bacteria; phylum Bacteroidota; class Bacteroidia; order Bacteroidales; family UBA932; genus Cryptobacteroides. Next base: position 5,346 of record CAMFRR010000073.1, on the reverse strand, counting down.
TTCATAAACATAGGTTTCGTGGACGTGCTGGACATCCTGCTCGTTTCCCTAATCATATTCTATGTTGTAAGGCTGCTGAAGGGTTCTCAGGCAATGAGCATTTTTCTTTCAATCATGCTGCTTTATGCCCTGCGTATAGTTTCATCCGCGCTCAATATGGAACTTACCTCCGCTCTGCTCGGAACGGTAATGGATGTGGGCCTGATTGCGCTGATTGTGATATTCCAGCCTGAAATCCGACGCTTCCTTTCCAGCTTCGGAAACAGCTACAAGAACGCCGAGAAAAAATCCAAATTCCTTGCAAAGCTTTTCAAACGCCAGCGCCGTACAGAAAGCAGCGCTTCCATAAACGAGATATGCAAGGCCTGCCAGGAGATGGGGGCAGACAAGTGCGGAGCATTGATTGTAATACAGAGGGACAATCCTCTCAAGTATTATGTCGAGACAGGTGACGCCATAGATGCCGTCATCAGCAAACGCCTGCTAATGAACCTGTTCTTCAAAAACTCTCCCCTGCATGACGGGGCCGTGATACTGTCAGGAGACAGGGTCGTGGCAGCCCGATGCACTCTGCCAATCACCGAACAGAACGTGCCTGCCCATTTCGGAATGAGACACAAGGCGGCTGTAGGTCTGTCTGAAATTACAGACGCCATGGTCATAGTGGTGAGCGAGGAAACAGGAAGGATTTCGGTCGCAGAAGCTGGAAAAGTCACGCGCATCGAGTCGATTAACGATTTGAAGCTGATGCTGCAGAATGGCTGATAACAAATACATTACGTTAGAACAGAAGATAGGATTCGACAGGGTCAGAAAAAGCGTATGTGACCACTGTCAGAGCAGTTATGCCGCCAACCTGGCGGCCGAAGAAGAGATTTCCACCGACCCGCACCAGATTAGGAACAGGCTTTTGCTGGTGGATGAGATGCGCATGATACTTATGTTCGAGGATAACTTCCCCACCGGAGGTTATATAGATGCGCTGGATTTCATACTGCCTCTCCAAAGCCCCAACTCCAGCATGGACATTGTTTCCCTGCGGAAATTCAGGACCATGCTCGAAACTCTGGGAAAGGTGGTCAATTTCTTCAATGGCCTGCAGAGCGGAATATATCCCAATCTCAAGAAGCTGGCTTCGCCCATAGCCTCATTCCCGGCGATAGCTTCCAAGATTGACAGCATCTTGGACCGATACGGCAACATCAAGGACAGCGCATCGGAAGAGCTGTATAGGATAAGGAAGGAAACGGCTGCAAAAGAGGCTGCCGTGAGCCGTCGCGCGGCAGCCGTACTCGCACGTGCACGTGAGGCCGGAATCGTGGACAAGGATATTTCAGTAGCTGTGAGGGACGGAAGGATGCTGATTCCTGTCCCTGCCGCCTCTAAACGACAGATTCAAGGTTTCATATATGACGAGTCGGCTTCGGGCAAGACTGCCTTCATCGAGCCGGCTGAGGTGGTGGAACTCACCAACGAAATCAAGGAGCTGGAATTTGCACAGCAGCGTGAAATAGTGCGTATATTATTCAATTTCAGCGAGTTTGTACGTCCTTACATTCAGGAGTTGATTGATGCGTGCCACTTCATGGGCCATATAGACTTCATACTTGCTAAGGCCAACGTGGGTCTGGACATGATGGCGGGAATGCCTGTATTCGCAGAGGACGGAATGGTGAATCTGCGCAAAGCCAGACACCCTCTGCTGGAAAAGAGCCTGCGTCGCGAGGGCAAGGAAATAGTGCCTTTGACCATTTCCCTGAACGCCCAAAAGCGCATATTGCTGATCTCTGGCCCTAACGCCGGCGGCAAGTCCGTATGCCTAAAAACCATGGGTCTGCTTCAGTATATGTTCCAATGGGGCATGCTCATCCCTACGTCCGAAAGTTCGGAGATGAGGGTGTTCAACAAGATAATGGTGAATATTGGCGACGACCAGAATCTGGACAACGACCTCAGTACCTACAGCTCCTTCCTTGCCAACATGAGGGATATGCTGGCGGCCGCTGACGGTGATACACTGGTGCTTATAGACGAGTTCGGCTCGGGTACAGAGCCTGCTGCTGGCGGAGCCATTGCCGAGGCCGTGCTGGCTGCACTGGAGAAAAGCGGGGCTTACGGTGTAATCAACACCCATTACACCAATCTGAAAATGTACGCCTCTAAGCCCGACTCGGCAGTAATCAACGGCGCTATGGCCTTCGATGCCCAGAAAATACAGCCGCTGTTCAAGCTGGAGATAGGCCTTCCCGGCAATTCTTTTGCTTTTGAGATGGCAAGGAAGATGGGTCTGCCCGAAGCTGTGGTGAAAGATGCGGAGGAAAGGGCAGGTGAACAGATTGTGGACATGGAAAGAGGCCTGCGCAAGATTGCCCGCAGCCGCAAGGCTTTGGATGAAAAACTTGAGCGTGTGCATAAGGCCGACAAAACACTGGAAACAATCACGGACAAATACCACAAGGAGCTGACGGATATAAAGAGCCTTAAGAAAAAGATAATAGAAGAGGCTCAGGAAGAGGCCCGCGCAATAGTTCAGGATGCGAATAAAGAGGTTGAGAAGACCATACGCACAATCAAAGAGTCTCAGGCCTCAAAAGAAGAGACCAATGAAGCGCGAAAGGGCCTGCAGGAATTCCTCGGCTCGCTTACTGCAGCCAAGAAGCAGCAGGATGAGTACCTGGAACGCAAGCTTCAGCAGCTGAATGCGCGCAAGGAGCGTAACGAGCAGCGCAAACAGCAGCGAGCCAATGCTGCAGCAAGACAGGAAGCCATTGCAGCACAGCAGGAAAAGGAGCGCGAGGAAGCGTTCAGGAGTGCAGCTCCCGTGGTTGGAGAGAAGGTTCGCATCAAAGACAACGGCATGGTAGGCGAGGTGGTCAAGGTCAGCGGCAAGAACCTGATTGTGGTGGTGGGCAATCTCAGCACCAAGGTGGCAATGGCAAAGGTGGAGCGCATTACTTCAAACGAGTATAAATCCGCAGTCAAGGATATGGCGAAACCGGCCCACAGCGTCATACAGGACGATTCCATACGCGAACGCAAGCTCAATTTCAAGACCGAGCTGGACATACGCGGAGCACGTCTGAATGACGCCATTGATGAACTTATGCACTATATTGATGATGCCATAATGCTGGGCGTTCCTTCAGTACGCATCATACATGGCAAGGGCACAGGCGTACTGCGTGTGGAGGTACAGAAATACCTGCGCAGCATACCGGGAATAGCCAGCGTTGCCGACGAGCACATACAGCTCGGCGGCACCGGCGTTACAGTGGTGACTTTCAGATAGATTTCACGAATTCTGACATCTGGTCCAAATGTGCAAGCGCGCTCTTGAAGAGGGCGAGCTGGTTGCGCGTACGTACAAGGTTGTGCTCAGGATAGGATGTCTTGTAATAAGTGTCTCCGTTGAGATAGTCGGTGAGGAAGCGTACTGCCTGCATATATGGGAAAAGCAGCACTGCGTATGGCAGATTCTCCTTCTCTAAAGGAGTGAGGAAGGCTGAGGCCGTCTCCAGATAGCCGCGCGTAAAGGCCTTGAATATGTCCATTCTGATTTCCACCTTGTCGTAAGCTGGGTCATTCTCATCCAGTGTACTTCCGGCTGTACGCATGAAATCTCCGAAGTCTGAGAACACGAATGAAGGCATCACTGTATCCAAATCAATGACACACAGCACCTTGCCTTCTGAATCGAAGAGAATGTTGTTGACCTTGGTGTCGCAGTGGCATATGCGCTTAGGGAGTTTGCCTTCGCGGTACAGGCACTCGGCCTTGCACATCTGCTCATCATATTCTGCAATGAAATCCACAAGATCCTTAACTTCTGCATATCTGTGCACGACATCAGCCTCAACTGCCTCTTTGAGCTGTCGCGAGCGCAACTCCATGTTATGGAAGTCCGGTATGCTTTCGCCCAGCTGCACGTCTATGTCTGCGAGCATGGCCTCAAATTCTCCGAAGGAACGGCCTGTGTCGTAGGAAGTGGCCTCATTGACAACATTTATGGTGTGGGAGTCTTTAATAAGCACTGTCATGCGCCAATATTCTCCGTCCTTGCAGAGGTAAGTTTTGTCGGAGTCCTTAAGTGATACAGGGGTAAGCACCTTGCGGTCTACGTCAGTGGTACCTGAGGCTTCGAGTTTGGTGCGTATGTGTCTGCATACTGATGTTATGTTATGCTGCAGGAGGTCCACGTCTTTGAATATGGCGTGGTTTATACGCTGCAGTACATATGCTGATGCATCAGTGCTTACCTTGTAGGTATCGTTGATTATGCCGCCTCCGAAAGGCTTGATTTCTGCTACTGTTCCTTTGATGTCGAATGCATCGACTATGCTTTTGAGTTTGCTGTCCAGGGTGTTTTCAAAATATATGCAGCCGAAAAACTCCGGGCAATGGAACATTGGCTGCTCAAGTTCTATGCGGTTCCAGCTCAGGAAATGTGGTTTGGTGAGTTTGTCGCCGCATTTATAGAAATTGGCGGTCATGCTGAGCCCGTCCAGGCTTTCAATATTGTGCAGGTACAGGGCCGATGCCGGAATAATCTCTGATAGCTCCCAAAGGCCAGGGCCTTGCTTATTTTCAAAGGGCTCTGTCCCAAGCGAACTCCAGCGACTTACGCTGTCCAGTATGGCCTGCGGAGCTCCAGGTCTGTCGGGCTTCACTCCGCCATGCAGCAATAGACGTCCTATGGCATTGCATTCAAAGTTGTAATAGCAATCGTTCTGTTGTGGGGATACAAAGAATTCGCAGCAGGAGTCTTCCCACAGACGGCCATCGTCCCGGGTCTCCACTGCCCTGACTTCAGTGTCTTCAAGACGGAAATTCAGAAGAATGCAGGAGCCTGTATGGGCTATCGCAAAGCAGACCTGGGGATTTTCATCGGAACATTTCCAACGATCTTCGGCTATAGGATGGTAAACTATGCCTTCTTTTTCAAAAAGCGAGGCAAGATCCTGTGGTGCAAGAGTTTCAGCATCCACATTTATCTTCTTGACTGTCAGTGTTTTCATAAATATATCAACTCCACTTATCCACGTGGGTTGATAAATTTAATCAAAAATTCGGGGAATACAAAAAAGCACCGGGCCAGGTGACAAAGGGCTGGTCGGGGTGACAAGGCAGGGTCGGGGCGATAAGGCAGGGTCGGGGCGACAAGGGCTGTTGTCATTTCGAGCGAAGCGTTCCTTCTGTCATTTCGAGCGAAGTCGAGAAATCTGCACATCGCCCAGGCCGGCAGTGCCTTCAACCCTTACATCCCCACCTAATCACATGTGCAAAAACTGGCCAGCATTGTGTTATTCCCGCTCAGGTAACATTTTTGCTGTCTCTTATACACATCTG
>CAMFRR010000072.1 GCA_945982095.1 uncultured Bacteroidales bacterium | reverse complement strand
GGAACAGCCTTCGAGGATCTTCCAGATGATTTCGTGTGTCCTCTCTGCTCAGTTGGCAAAGACCAGTTCTCGGAAGAATAAGCACAATAAAACGAGGATGACTAAAAGTCAAGTTGACTTGAGGTCATCTTCTTTTTTTATGGAATAGTCCGCAGGGATAGCCACTTGTCATTTCGAGCGGAGCACGCAGTGCGAAGTCGAGAAATCTGAACATCCATCCAGGTTGCAGTCGAGTGCCTCCTGTCATTTCGAGCGAAGCCCGAAGGGCGCAGTCGAGAAATCTGAACATCCGCCCAGGTTGCAGTCGAGTGCCCCCTTGTCATTTAGAGCGCAGCCACCCCTTTGTCATCTCGACTGAGCGAAGCGAATGGAGAGATCTGCTGACCATCTTGGCGATGTTATTTGTCTGCTTTACCCCTACGAGGGGCAGATTTCTCGACTTCGCTCGAAATGACAGAGAGGGCTTGGTCGGGATGGTAATGGGGTGTGCATGGTCGGGATGACAGATTTCTCGACTTCGCTCGAAATGACAAGGCTGATGCGTCAACGCGGAGAGTACAAACAAACAGGATGACCTTTTGGGTCACCCTGCTTTGTTGCCAAGGCTATGGCCGGCGGCTATGAGCTTATTTGCAATGCTTGGAACCGAGAGTAAGGTTCAGACCGAAGCGTGTATTTGTCCACAGTTTCTCAACAGGCAGATTGTATTTAGGCATTACCTGGAAGAAAGTGTAGTCGCTTCCCACGAAGAAACTTACACCGGCTTTAGGAGTGAGCTCCATTACCCAACCTAGAGTTTTCCATGAGTTGAGGAATGACCAGCTGACGCCGAGATTGAACCATTTGCATGGGTTGAGGTTATAAGACAGGGTGAGTTCATTGATTGTCTGTCTTCTGCCGAACTTGCCGCTATAAAGCAGACCTACACTCATCTTATCGTGTACGAAAGGCATTTCAACTCCGGCAAAGACTTTAGGGCAGGCAGAAAGAGCAAGATTCTCTGAAGCAACCTCCTCAAAGTCAGCAAGTTTTAGAAAATCATTCTTGAGGCCCTCAATCATTTGGTCGAAGTTTGCATCCTCACCTATGGCTATGTCATTGAAACCTATATATGAAGCGCTGTTCTTTGAAACCAGTCTCTGTACATTGCTGGCCTTGTAGAAGATGGCACCCAGGTCAAGTGCAGAGAAGGAGAATGTAAGTCCGTCAACAACGCTGCCTATGCTGAGTCTGTACGCTGCACCCAGATCCACTGCAAATCCGAAACCTGCAGGTGAAATCTTTGACTGGTCGAATGCGAAGCTTGGCAGCGTGCCGGGTTCAGATGGAGTTGTCATCTTGATGTAAGGAGCAGCAATGGTGCCGGTAGCATCTACGTTAACCTTCCAGGCATCCTCACTGAGCTGAAGTGATGACTTGCCTAGGTCCATGCCTACACTGGCCAAAGATGCGAGGAATTTCACTTTTGCACCTATGCTGAGGCCGGGAACCAGGTTTGACAGGTCACGTGAGTGTCCTATGGCGGCATAGATATTGGCGTCTGCGAATACATTGAAGCCGCTCAGCGAATATGTGTTGCTGGCCTGAGACATGCCCTGTTTCAGGAAGATGAAGAGGTCATGAGGAACACCCACTGACGCGTTCAGCTGCAAGCCCATGTCAAAGCTCCAGTAGCATCCGGGATTGGTGTAGAAGCCGAAATTCAAAATTTCAGTATTGAGGTCCATGTCAATGCCTGGATTCTTCGCAAGGCGTGAGGCAAACTCTTCCACAGTCACATTCTTGTTGAGGAAGGTGTAAAGTGTACCGTTCTTTGGATAGAGGAAGTCTGCAGGACCAATGTTGCCATACAGGCCCATGCCTGTGTTGGAGATTACAGGCAAGCCGAAATGGTTGGATCTTGGAGCAAAAGCAGGATTGAGCCTGTTTCTCAGCTGCGAATTATCAAGAAAGTACGAGCTTATGAGAGCCTGTGCAGATGCAGTTGCACATGTAAGTGCAAGTGCTGCTATCAATGTTGAAAATAACTTTTTCATAGGTCCAGATTAGTTTTGAAAATCCTTAATGTCCACTGTCACGCCCTCTGGCAGTCTGAGCTTGAGCACAGCCTGAACATAATCGTCTTCGCTCAAAGCTATGCCTGTCACATTTCCTGAAGTTACCGTGAATATGAGCCTGAACTGGTCGATGGCCGCTGCGGATGCACCTTTAGCCATCTTGAGGGTGAGATTAAGATCGCTCTTGCTTGGACTGCCGTCAGCATTGCAGCAGCTTATTGTCTGGATTGCAGGCGTTTCGAGCGGCAGTTCTTTGCCTTCAGCATCGAGAGCCCTGACGTCAAGCTTCAACTGAACAGGAAGTGTATTCTCAATAGAACCTCCAAGCTGCACGGTCGCTCCTTTTATTACTTTGGAGATGGTCTCATTAACACCTGTCACATTGGTCTCAAACTCCAGATGGAGGTTCTCGTCAAAGGCTATAGGACATACAAAGTCGTAGTTTATGTCGAAAACATAATCTGCAGAAGATTCTATAGTACTCAGCTTGCTGCTGTTGGTGGCAGCATTGACCTTGATTTTGAGCTCATCAGGAATCTTGGCAAGCAACTTCTTGATACCCGGAACCCCGATAAATTCAAAATCTGCAGGGCGTCCCTCGTCCTTGACTGCAATGTAATATTTGAAGTCCTGAGCTTTCTGAGCGCTTTCAGCACCCTCTATACTGAGTTTCGCTTCAACAGCCTCATTCGCATACTCTACACCTCCCCTGACAGGAACGATTGAAAGCTTGGCATCGATAGGAATACCAATGTTGGTATTTGCAGTAATCAGCACATAAGGGTTATAGAGGTCAAGATTTGCATTATCAGCTTTGAGAATGTCAGGAACGTCCTCGAGGCTTACAGTCTGGGTGCTCTCGTTGATAGTATATTTCACATTGCCTGATACCTTGCTGAACTGCAGGCCGGTAAGTTTGGCTGTAACATTGGCGGTAATGTCCGCATTGAGAGTAGACAGGTTAATGTCAGGATTGTCAACGCTGATTTTTGCATTTACTCCAATCTTGTCAACAACGCCCTTGCTTATATCCTTGCCCTTGAGATTGAGGCCCTTGATTGTCAGAGGAGCGATTGCTATGGTACCGTACTTGTCGAGAGTACCTTTGATTGTCAATACATTGTCCTTCACCCTGTCATCTGCTCCAAGCACGAGCACTTCAGGAAGAGTCCAGGCTACGTCAAGACCTATTTCTTTGTTGTATCCAAGGTCAGGAATTCCGGTGAGCTTGAGTCCCAGGCTGAGCTCGGCATCGTCCATAGTAGCTTCCTCTATGCCTACTATCTCAGCAGGGAGGGAGCCGGCCTGTATGATGGTGATGTCAAGATCCTTGTTCATCTCCATCTTGAAGGGAACTGCTTCAGTATACTTGATGTCATCAAGGGTGAGCATTTCGCTCAAGTCAGGAAGTTCTTCTGTAAGATTGTATTCACCATTCTGGCGTATGGCATAGCTGCCGTCTAGAACGCTGATCATATCAGTTTCGAGTTTGCTCACGAGCTCAGATACTTGAATTTTCTTAGTACTTCCGAGCGGTAGGGCCAGGCCGTCTTGTGCGACTGTGACTTCAGTGTCGATGTTCTCGACATTGTAGGCCTCATTCACGCAGGAAGACAAAGCGGCCGACAATGATAGCAATATGGCTGCCATTGTCGGAGTCAGGTGTTTAGCGTTGTACATAGTAATAAAATTTAGTGTTCTCCCTATTATTATGCAAATATACTTCAATTCTCCTATTTTCAAACTATTGAACTATTTCATTTCAATACTTAGGCAAAGGCGCCCATCCAGGGAAGGACGGCTCCTGGCAGGCGTTGCAGAGCTCTGAAAAGAGGGAGGATATGCACTGTATCCGGCTCTCAGGTGTATTTTCAGGAAAGAACACAGGCGGAATACGCAATATGCCGCAGTGCTCCATCCCCTGCCATACAGAGGGCTGAGATTGAACATCCCGGGAGCGTCGTATTGGTACCAGTATATGCGCCCGTCCCAGTCATCAACCGCAAACAAGGCAGCCTGAATCCTGAGCTTGCACCATTGCGCTTCGTAGGACCCGTCCAAAGAGACCATACCGAACAAATGTCCATAAACATCCTGGCTGTCCTTTTGCCTTTTGACAAGATAGCCTCCGCATAGCTTCAGCCCTGCCGAACATGGGCCCCAACTCATTGATATGCTTTGGCTCAGCTCGGTGCGGAAAAAAGGCCAGGCATTAAGATAAGGGTCATCGCTACGGCAGGCAGGGCTAAGGTTCTTGAGGGTGATATTGTATCTGGTCTGCATTTTCATAGTACCCTTGCGACCCAAAGCCCCATCATAGATGTAAGCTGCTGTCAGTTTGTTTTTCATTGCTCCTGCAGGAGTCCTGTAAGCGCCCTTTGGATAGAAGCAGGATTTCAGGCCCAGATTCATGCTATGCTTCATACCTTGCCACGCGCAGGCCCAGGCAGCACTCAGGTCAAAATATTTATGTGAGGCCTGCAGCCTGAGTCCCATGTCAGAAGTCCCCAATCTATAACGAACCCCGCCAACTATTCCATATTCCACATACGATGAAAAATGTGGTCTGCACATCAGTTCAGCAAACAATACCGCGGCTCCGAGACTATGCTGATAATCTGCAGAAACGGCAAGGGAGGGTTCTGCATATCCTGTTACCAGGCCTGTACCTGAATAATGCAGGCCCAGACCCAGGTTCCCGTCCCTGAAAGACCAGCTTGAAGTCAGGCCGTATTTTCCTCCTGTCACATCGGCATATGGAACGAGGGAAAAGGGCCCGAATGCCAGATGAGCCGCAGCTCCGCACATGGCATATGAAGTGGACCAGCCCGTGTAAGGGGAAATCTGCGAGGGTCTCTTCATCAGGGATGAAGGGGTGGAGAAAGATTCCATCACAATTCCGCTCCACTGAGCCATTCCCTGGCCGAAACGGGCATTGAAACAGCCCAGCACCAGGCTGCGCAAACATTTTCCACCCTTGAGGCTAAGGCTCCCGCCCATCAAATGCTCACGTGGTGTTTCCTTCCAGTGGGTGTTGCCCATCTTATAGGCCAGAGAGACCCCCGCCACTCCCCTTCTGCCTGAATATTCCGCAAGCGCCTTTGCCCCAACTGAATATGAGGCTTTCCCCTCTGATATGCGCAGGGACGCTGCTGAAAAGGCCTCTTCGGCATGAGCTGTACGAGAAAAAATATCTTTTCCAAGAGCATCGAAGTTTATGAAAGGAGCTGCAAGAGCAGCAAAATGTTCCCCGAATCCATCTATCTGGGCCAATTCTCGCACAGACAGTATCTGACCGTTTCGCTCACGGTAATCCAACAAGCTTTCCACCTGATAAGAGGTGAAAAGACAACTTTCTTCAAGGAGTCTTTTCCCTGCAGCGTTCAAGGGCAAGGGCTTACGCAGGAGCTGCTGAAAATGTTCCAGATCCGATGGGTCTGCCTCTGAAAGCTCAGTCAGGCCCAGAAATGCCGCAATGGCGTCATATTCATTATCGAAAGAGCCCTCATATGAC